>CALPPS020000042.1 GCA_943325515.2 Flavobacterium psychrophilum | reverse complement strand
GCTGTAGTATTAAAACATACTGCAGTAGGTCCAGAAACAAGAACTACTGGTAATGGATTAACAATCAATTTAAAACTAGTTGTTCCATAAGTTAAAGGAGAAGCATTTTCCTCCATCCTTACATAAATAGTTTGACCGTTTGTTCCTGTAAATGTACTAATAGGATTAATTGCTCCTGTATCTCCATCAGCAGCTGCTTGTGTTAAATGGTAAGTAACCGTATAATTGGCAGAGTTATTTGTCCCTAATACTATAGGGGTTTGAGGTGTAAAATTAAAACTTCCACTGCCACTTCCTAAACTGCTTTCACATAAAGGTAAGTTTGGTGGTTGGACGGGGGTTGTTGCGCACAAAAGAGGGCTTGTATAAAGCACAAATTGAGTGGTAGTTATACATCCTGAAAGATCATCTTCAACTGCTGCATAAATTTGTTCAAGATTTGTTCCGGGATAATTAGATGCGTTAGAAATTGGTGAAGTTAATTGTTGTGCATCAGAAAGAGAATGATGATAACTTATTGTGTTACTGGTTCCATTTAAAATAACTGCAGTATTATTGGTCAAATTAAAAGGCGCACTACATAAGGTTAAATCATTTGGTGTCCCAAGTGTAGCAGATGGAAGATATTCAACAATCATGGAATCCGATTGTTGGCAACCACCCGGGTAGGTGAGGGTTACAGTATAAGTACCTGCTTGCGTTACTGTATAATCAAAGGTATTTGCTCCAGAAATCGGAGAACCATTGTTTAATGTCCATGAATAACTAACATTTGGTATTGCACCAGATCCAGCTTGTATATGTATAGGAGAAGCAGCACAAATAGCAGTTCCTGCTGCTATGGTGAAATCTGGGGTATTAATAAAATCTGGGGAAGATAAATTAGCCGAACCAATATCAAAACTACCAGCACCTAAAAATACAGCAGAATCAAATCGAAAATCATTTCTGTCAGCAATAACTAATTTTATATGGTAAACATTATTTGGGATAACCGCAGATGAGGCAGTCATTAAAACTGTTTCTCCATTAAAATTTGTTGCTGATGTGTTTGCATTAGCACCTCCGTTATAGCTGCCAAAATAAGCGAGATTTGCAGAACCACAGCTATTGTTGTTTGCAGTATCTCTTATAGTTACTACAGAAATTGGAGATATTGTGTTGGGAACCAAAGCCAAATTTATAGGTGGGGCGCCTGCAGTAACATTTGTTAAGAAAAAAGCAAATGAGTCTGAAAAAGCACACTGGAAAGTACCATATTCTTCCGATGCAAAAAGAAAATCAAAACTCATTTGATTAGTTAATGGTGTAAAATCAAACTCTAAAATTGTTGCATTAACTGATGTGTCTGTGGCAGGAGCAATCCCTATAGATTGAAGATACGATAATAATTGATTATCTCCTAACCAAGTACTATTTCCATTGCTCATAGAAGAATTATTGGGCCCAGGAGAATTTGTAACATTCCCTGTAGATAATATCACTCCAGATGTTAATGGAAAATTTGGATTTGTGTTTTGAAAATAACCTATCCCGTTTGTAGAACCATAATTAGTTCCCGTACTCCAAGTAATATTACTTAGCGTTCCAACACAAGAACTTCCACCGCCCGATGCAGGAGCGAATAAAACATCTTGAACAAGCTGAGGAACTGTATATGTTGAAGTATTAACAGTTATGGGTTGGGAAAAAGAATTCAGACCCAACAGAATTGTAAAAAATATAAATAAAATTCTTTTCATTAATAGAAAATTAAATCGTTGATGTTAGCTTCTAAAACCAACATATATGTTAATATTTGTTTAATTGTCCAAATATAATTAATCGTAGAAAATAACTTTGTTAAATTTGCAAAAAAATATACCTTAATAATGAAAATTGCTATAAAGAAAACACAAAATCCAACCATACTAAAATTTGAATTTCCAGATTTTATAACTCAAAATGAGAACTTTGAATATAAGAATATAGACGAAGCTAAAAATTCACCTTTAGCCCAAAAGCTTTTTTACCTTCCATTTGTGAAAACTGTTTACATTTCTGGAAATTTTATTGCTATTGAAAAATACAATATTGTTGAATGGGCTGATGTTCAAGAAGCAGTTGCCGAACAAATTGAAAACTTTATTAAAGATGATGGAGTAATTGTGCTTCCAAATCATAATACTACCAAAAAACAACCTATAACAGTTTATGGTGAAACCACCCCAAATCCTGCTTCGTTAAAATTTGTAGTGAACAAAGGTTTGACAAAAACGGCTGTAGAATTCAAAAATATTGATGAAGCAAAATCCTCTCCATTAGCCCAAGAGCTATTCAAATTTCATTTCGTAAAAGAAATTTTTATTACCGAGAATTATATTTCTGTAACTAAATATGATAGCATTTCATGGGATGAAATTACATTAGAATTACGCACTTTCATCAAACAATTTATCGAAAATGGAGGAATAGTTTTAGACGAAAATGAAATTGTAAATAATATCAAACAAGAAAAACAACAAATCAAAAATTTTGACAAGCTCGATACAACTTCACAACAAATCATCAATATATTAGAAGAATATGTCAAACCGGCTGTTGCTGCTGATGGTGGAAACATTCTTTTTGACTCTTATGACGAGACAGAAAAAAGAGTAAAAGTAGTGCTTCAAGGTTCGTGCAACGGCTGTCCTTCATCAACTTTTACGTTGAAAAACGGCATTGAAAACATGTTAAAAGACATGCTCAACGATAAAGATATTATAGTTGAAGCCATAAACGGATAACAAGTATTCAAAATAAAAAAGTAACTTTAAGCGTTCAAAAATGGATGCTTTTTTTATTATGAACGAATTACATTTAGAAACCAGCCCTTATTTATTGCAACACGCCAACAACCCAGTTTTCTGGAAAGCTTGGAACTCCAATTCTTTGGCGGAAGCCAAATCAAAAAACAAATTAATCATTATCAGTATTGGTTATTCAGCATGCCATTGGTGCCATGTGATGGAACACGAAAGTTTTGAAAATAATGAAGTAGCAGCGGTTATGAATGCTGACTTTGTCAACATAAAAATTGACCGTGAAGAACGTCCCGATATTGATGCAGTTTATATGAAAGCTGTTCAGATGATGACGGGTCAAGGCGGTTGGCCAATGAATGTAGTGGCATTGCCCGACGGAAGACCAGTTTGGGGTGGAACTTATTTCAGAAAAAATGATTGGATAAATGCACTTCAAAAACTTCAGGAATTATATATTCAAAAACCTGAAACAATTTTGGAATACGCAGAAAAACTTCACGATGGATTACAAGCCATTAACATCATACCAATAAACAATAATCCAACTCATTTTGATTTTGAAATAATAGAACGTTTAATCGAAAAATGGCAAAAAAGTTTCGATTGGGAATTTGGCGGTATGGCAAGAGCACCCAAATTTATGATGCCAACCAATTATGAATTTTTGATGCGTTATGGTTATCAAACCAACAACAAAACCCTATTAGAATTTGTTGATTTAACCTTAACCAAAATGGCTTATGGTGGCTTGTTCGATACTATTGATGGTGGATTTTCACGCTATTCAGTAGACATGGAATGGCATGTGCCTCATTTTGAAAAAATGCTGTATGACAATGGACAATTAGTTTCGCTCTATGCTAATGCTTATAAACTGAATAAAAATCCACTTTACAAAGAAGTCATCAAAAAGACTTTGAGTTTTATTGAAAAAGAATGGCTAACGAGCGAAGGAAGCTTTTATTCTGCTCTCGACGCTGATAGTTTAAATACAGAAAATCATTTAGAAGAAGGGGCGTTTTATGTTTGGACAAAACCTGAATTACAAGCCATTCTTCAAGAAGATTATGAATTATTTTCAATAGTTTTCAATGTGAACGAATTTGGTTTTTGGGAGCATGATAATTATGTTTTAATCCGAAATCAATCATTAGAAGACATTGCAAAACAACAAAATGTAACCCTGGATTTTTTAGAACAAAAGAAAAAAACCTGGGAGCAAAAACTTTATATCGAAAGAAAAAAGCGCAACCCACCAAGATTGGATGACAAGTGTTTAACTTCTTGGAACGCCATAATGCTGAAAGGTTTTGTAGATGCCCACAAGGCCTTAAACGAAGAAAAGTATCTGAAAATTGCCCTAGAAAACGCAGCATTTATCATCAAAAATGTTTGGGCTTTAGAAGGTAATTTATTCCGAACCTTTAAAAACGGAAAAGCCACCATCAATGCATATCTTGAGGATTATGCTCATGTAATTCAAGCATTTATTACATTGTATGAAGCCACTTTAGATGAAAAATGGTTACAAAATGCCAAGCAATTAATGGATTATTGTTTTGACTTTTTCTATGATGAAAAAACGCAATACTTTTCATTTACTTCCAAAAATGACGCAGCATTAATTGCACCACATTTTGAAGTAGAAGATAATGTAATTCCGGCCTCAAATTCTGTGATGGCTGAAAATTTGTTTATGCTGAGCATTTATTTCAACAACAGTTATTATGAAACTATTTGCCAGCAAATGGTTCAAAACATAGTGCCAACTATTGATTATCCATCGGCATTTTCTAACTGGCTGCAGGTGCTTTTAAATTTTTCGGAACAAAATAAAGAAGTAGCAATATGTAGCGAAAATGCTTTACATTTTATAGAAAAAATTAATAAAGAGTATCTGCCAAACCTTATAATTGCAGGAACAAATACTATTTCCACTCTTCCTTTTTTAGAAAATCGTTTTGAGCCAACTAAAAATTTATTTTATTTATGTCAAAACAAAACCTGTGATTTGCCAACCACAAATTTTGATGCCTTATGGCACAACCTAGTTTTATAAATAAATTTTATTTTTGCAAAAAAAATCATGAACAAAGAACACTATATCTATTCCTTTGAAGAATACTGGAAAGAATTTGAAAGAATACTGATTAACTATTCTCCTAAAATAGTTTCTGCTTTTGTAATTCTATTTATTGGTCTTTATGCCATTCGATTTTTGAATAGATTGACCCGAAAAATTATGATCAAAAGAAACTTAGACCCAACATTGTCTAAATTCTTAGCGGATCTTTTGCTCTGGGCTTTGCGAGTTTTGTTATTTATAACTTTCATTTCTAAACTTGGAGTAGAGACTTCTTCATTTGTAGCTATTCTGGGAGCGGCTGGTTTGGCTGTTGGTTTATCATTACAAGGCTCGTTATCTAATTTTGCAGGTGGGATGTTAATCATATTGTTTAAACCTTTTAGAGTTGGTGATACCATTTTTGCTCAAAACGTGGAAGGTACTGTGAGTGAAATTCAGATTTTTGTAACTAAATTAATCACGGGAAACAATCAAACTATTTTTATCCCAAATGGGATTTTGTCTAACGGTGTAATTACAAATTATTCCCTTTTAGGGATTCGCCGTGCCGATTTATTGTTTTCACTTTCTTATGAAACCAATATTAAAACTGCCAAAGATATCGTGATGCAAGTGTTGCAAAACCATCCAAATGTTTTGAAAAATCCAGCGCCAACAGTTACAGTTAAAGATTTGAGCGAATCGGCTATTCATTTAGCCATCAAGCCGTGGGCAAATAATGCGGATTTTGGAGATATGTGTTCGGATATTTTAGAGAATTGCAAAGAGGCTTTTGATCAAGCGGGTATTGTGACTCAACCCTATGTTAGAGAATCTTCTAAAAATTAATTTATTTACTCATCAAAAAATCTTTCAAGTAAAAAGGTTCGAAGTAAGCCACATCTTCAAAATCGTTGTTAGTAAATTTTTCAAAGCTTAATTGACTCATTTCTTTTGATGAAGGAAAGACAATTTCGGGAAGAAATATAAAATTAGGTTTCGTCAAAACCGATTGGCATTTTTCTTGACAATCGCCAATGAAATAGATAGGCTCAACAAATTCGGCATAACTATTATCTGTTAAAACTTCGGCTTGAACTTCTTTTATATTTTGATGGTTTTTATCAAAAATGGCACTATATACTTCCATTCTTCGGGCATCAATCATAGGAACAACAAACCCATTTTCTATGGCAACTTGTTTGGCTAAAACCTGCAAAGTACTAACTGAAATTAATGGAATTCCAAGCGCATAACACAATCCTTTGGCTGAAGAAACCCCGATGCGCAAACCTGTATAAGATCCTGGCCCCTTACTAACAGCAACAGCTTTTAAATCGCGAGCGGAGATGTCTGTTTCGTTCAGAATTTCTTCCATAAAAACATGCAACTTTTCTGCATGAGAATATCCTTGTTCGGCAATTTCTTTGGTTAAAATGGTATTGCCATTTTTTGCCAAGGACACCGAACAATTCTTAGTAGCGGTTTCTATGTTTAAAATGTAGGTCAAGTTTAAAGATTTTAATTAGTAGAAACCGTTATAGATGTTTCTTTAGAATCTTTTTTGCCATTTGAACCAGCAACAGAAACTTTATCACCAGAATTCAAATCTTTGGTCACAGTGGTATAGGGTCCTATAATGACAATATCGCCTTTCTTTAATCCAGAAAGCACTTCGATATTGGTGTCGTCTTGAATTCCAGTTTTTACAATTCTTATTTTGGCTTTATTCCCTTCTTTTACAAATACGCATTCGTATTTTTTATCATTTTTGGAAGCCACTTTTTTGTCTTCAGCTTCGTCTTTCACTTCGTATTTTTTGGTTGCTGTAGTGTCTGTTTTTATGACCACGGAACTAATTGGCACACCAATAACTTTTTCTTTTCTTTTGGTAATAATATCTACAGTAGCAGTCATTCCTGGTCTGAACGGAGAATAACTTGATGGTTTTCCTTCTAATAAATCTTGATACGATTCTTTTAAAATTCTAACTTTCACTTTAAAATTTGTTACTTGATCAGCTGTAATGGTGGTGCTGGCAGAATTAGAAATACTAGTTACAATTCCTCTGAATTCTTTTTTCAAATAAGCATCAACTTGTATTTTAGTGCTATCGCCAATACTAATTTTTACAATATCATTTTCGTTGACATCAACTTCTACTTCCATATTATCAAGATTGGCCACACGCAATAATTCTGTTCCGGTCATTTGCTGCGTTCCTAAAACTCTCTCACCTAATTCTACACCAAGTGAAGAAATAGTACCATCAGCTGGCGAATAAATAGTAGTTCTTCCAAGGTTGTCTTTCGATTCTTTAACCGTTGCCGAGGCACTTTGCACATTATAATAGGCAGATTCTTTGGTGGCTTTGGCCACTTCAAAAGATGCAACGGCTTTGTCCCAATCTGATCTTGAGATGATACCTTTATCAAATAATGTTTTACTTCTTTCAAAATTAGCTTTGGCTTCTCTAAATGAAGCATCGGCTTGGCTCAATCCAGCTTTTGTTCCAGACAAATTGGAAACCGAACGATTCAATCCAGAAGTGTAAAGCATTGGATTTATTTTTACTAAAAGTTGTCCTTTCTTAACTACTTGTCCTTCTTTTATAGGCAATTCGATAATTTCTCCTGAAACTTCTGAAGATATTTTTACTTCTATTTCTGGTTGAATTTTTCCTGTGGCAGAAACAGTTTCGATGATAGTGATTTCGTCGGCCTTGGCAGTTTCTACTTGAATTACGCCATCATCGCCTCCTATTATTCCATTCTTTTTTAGAACAACTACTACAATTACTACTACTATAATAATTGCAACTAACCAGTATATTTTCTTTTTTGACATGATTTATTGTTTTTGAATGATTGGGATTCCAAAATAAAGTTCTACTACTTTCATTTTAAAGATGTAATCGTATTTAGCTCGGATAACATCTGATTGTGAATTGTTGTATAAGGTTTGAGATTGATTAAAATCAAAAGCATTCATCATACCAACCGCATACTTTTCTTTAGCATAATTAAAAGCTTCTTGTCGGGCTTCAAGAACGGCAATTGAAGTTTCATAGGTTTTTAAAGCGCCTTTGGCATCCGTTATGGCTTTGTAAACATTAGACTCTAAATCGAGTTTGGCTTGGTCAAAAGCATTTTTTGATTTTTCATAATTGATTTTGCTTCTATCAACATTTCCTTGGGCAGAAAAACCATTGAAAATAGGAAAACTAAGTTGTAATCCAAAATTATGCCCTTTGTTATTACTAAACTGATCAAAAAGTGGTAACGGCGAGGCTAAAATTGGGTTGCCATTGGTATCAATACCCACAATTCTATCCGAATAACTGGCTCTGGTACTGAAACTATAAAAACCTGTCAAACTGGGTTGCAAAGCACCTCTCGCGATTTTTATGTCTCTTTGAGTCAAATCTAAATTTGCTTGAGCTATTTTTATTTCAACTCTTACTTCGTTAGCTTTTTGAACAATTGCTTCAGGAGTTTGCGCCATTACCGAACTTGGTTTAGCTTCCATATCCACATCGGCAATATCAAAATTTTGAAAATCTTCTAAAGCTAATAATTGGGCTAAACTTAATCTAGAAATTAGGAAACTGTTTTCTGCTACGACTACTTTTTGTTTGTAAGCTGCAACGGTAGCTTTCATATCTAATAAATCTCCACGAGGAACAACACCTGCATCGACTAGCTCTTGTGAACGGATAAGTTGTTTTTCATCATTGGCTAATTGTGATTGTTGCACTTTGAGATTTTCTTTATTGAAAAGTATTTCTAAATAACCATTAGTGACATATAAAGAAATATCATCTTGCATTTTTGTCAATTGATATTGTGATGCCAACTGTGCCATTTTAGCTCTTTGCAATCGATTTTGATTTTGCAAGCCATTATAAATCGCAACATTAGAACTTAATCTAGCCGAAGTAAATTGTGTAGTTTGATTTTCTAAAAGACCTGTTGTTATATTTTGATTTAAACCAATATTCCAGGAGTGGGAAGCGTCTGCATTAAGACTAGGCAGGAAATTTCCAAGGGCTAATTTTTTATCGATAGCATTAGCTTTGACATCAAGCTCGGATTGTTTTATGGAAATATTGTTTTTTAACGCATATTCCACACATTCTTGAATAGTCCATTTCTTAACTTGTGCAGTAGTTGAAATCCCTAGCAATAAAGCAAAAACAAGAATACTTTTTGATATTGTTTTTTTCATAGTAAAATAGGTCATTCCATCTCAGATTTTCTAGTAAACAAAGATATAATTTTAGTCTGTTATTAAATGAATATCTAACTACAATTTTAGACTTAACTTTTTTAATAATGTTACAATATTATTAGAATATTTACAATTACTTTTGCCAAAAAAATTATTGCTCTTATGTCATCTATCAAACACATTTTTTCTTTATTATTTCTTATTTTTCTTTTAAATGGATGTTCTACCACCCAAAAAATAGAAGCGTTAAAACCACTTCCTTCAAATGACACCCCTATGGTTTTTAAAACCAAAACTTCACTGGTCAATATGCCTTTGGAAATTAGTTTAAAAGAAATTGAAAATCAATTGAATAAAACATTGGTGGGAGAAATTTTTAACGATTCCAATTTGGAAGATGACAAAACCGAAATGAAGATTACCAAAACTGCTCCCATTAGATTGATCGAAAAAGAGGGAAAAATCCAAACTATTTTGCCGATGAAAATTTGGTCTAAATTCAAATACGGAACAGACTTTATGGGATTGAATGATACTAGAGAAATCAATCTGAATGGTACAATTACGATGATAAGTGATGTGAAATTGTCTAACTGGAAACTAGCCACTACCTCAAAAATTGAAGATTTCAACTGGTCAGAAAGCCCATCAATTCTAGTTGCTGGAAAAAATGTTCCTATTACCTATATCATTAACCCTACGCTTTCTATTTTCAAATCAAAGATTGCAAAAAAAATAGATGAAGCGATAGAAAACTCCTGCGATTTTAAACCTTATGTACTTGCTGTGTTAGAAAAAATGAGCACCCCTTTTTTAACCAGCGAACAATACCAAACTTGGTTTAAACTCACACCTGTTGAAGTGTATGTTACCGATGCTCAAATTGTAAAAAGCAAAATCAATATGGACTTGGGTTTAAAATGTAGTATGCAAACCATTGTAGGTCAAAAACCAAAGACATCTTTCGACAAAACTGTTATTCAATTTAAAGCGGTTACAAAAATTCCTGTTGCTCTGACCGCAAACGTTGCTGCTATTTCTACTTATGAAAGTGCTTCAAAAATTATTTCTTCTAATTTCAAAGGGAAAGAATTTGCCTCTGGAAGTAGAAAAATTGTAGTACAAAATGTGGGTTTATGGCAGCGTGATGGAAAGATAATTATTGCACTCGAAATGACAGGAAGTATCAATGGAACCATCTATTTGGCTGGAATTCCAAATTATAATGTCGTAACAAAAGAGATTTATTTTGACCAAATGGATTATGTTTTGGATACCAAAGGACTGCTCACTAGAACAGCCAATTGGTTATTACAAGGCGTTATATTGAAAAAAATTCAGGAAAACTGTCGTTATTCTATTAAAGATAATTTAGAAGAAGGCAAAAAAAGTTTGTTGCCTTACTTGAATAACTATTCCCCAATGAAAGGCGTTTTTGTCAATGGGACTATTAATGATTTTGAATTTGAAAAAGTGGAAATAACCGATAAAGCCATAATAGCATTCATCACAACTAGCGGAAAAATGAATGTGAAAATTGACGGAATGGATTGAGTTCAGTCATCAGTACTCAGTTTATAGTGTCCAGTTCAGACTGACTTCTTTTTATAATACATTTTATAAATAGCAAAACCAATTAAAGCCACCAATATATAAGGAACTGCCATCAAGAACACGATACCATCGTTTATGGCTTCTACCTTTGTTTTATTTCCTGAACTTTCTAAAGCAGCACGACACATTGCGCATTGTGAAAATGAGACAATAGGCATAAGGCAATAGGCAATAAGCAAAAGTTTAAAGCTTTTGGCTTTTGGCTTTTGGCTTTTGGCTTTAATTTGCATAATAAGGTGAAATCAGTAAATATACCACAACACCTGTCACAGCAACATACAGCCAAAGTGGAAATGTGATTTTGGCTAATTTTTTATGCTTGTCAAAACGCTCTGCTAAAGCTCTAACATAAGTAAACAACACTAAAGGAATTATCGCTATAGAAAGCGCAATATGTGTTAACAGTATAAACAAATATATCAGACGCATAGAACCCGCATTTGTTTTTTCTGTAGTATCTAAAAGGCCATCGTGATTAACGTCGCCAAAAACAGTTGAATCTGCAGTCATATGGTAGGCAACATACATTATCAAGAACACTAAAGAACAAGCAATTGCCGTAGTCATCATACGTTTGTGAACTTTTCTATTACCATTTTTAATGGCAATTACACCCATGATTAATAACAAAGCTGTTACTCCGTTTATGGAAGCGTAGATGGGCGGCAAAAACGATAAAGGCTCAACTTGGATACCAAAATCTTTTAATTTCACCGAAAACAAAATAGCTACAGCAACTGGAATCAGTATTGAAACTGCAATTATAGCACCTCTAAATTTATGCTCTAAAGTTGGATTTTCCTTATTCATTTAATAGTTTTTTAATGTCTTGTGATATTGCTTTTACTCCTTTTTTATCTAATCCATCATAATATAAAATAGGATTATCAAATTTATCTTTTCGGCATCTTATGGTTCCTTGTTTATCAATAAGTGCAAAAAGCCCTGAATGTTCAAATCCAGCTGAAATGTTTTTATTTTCACCTACATATAGATTAAATCCTTTGTTGGCTATACTATAAATATAATCTTTATCGCCAGTTAGTAAATGCCAATTAGACGACTTCACTCCTATTTTCTGAGCATGCTCTTGCAATACTTTTGAAGTATCGTATTCTGGATTAATAGAAATGGAGGCAATACCAAAATTAGGATTACCAAAAAACTCATTCTGAATATCCACCATGTTTCTATTCATAATTGGACATATAGTAGGGCAAGTCGAGAAGAAAAACTCTACTACATATACTTTCCCTTTGTAGGTTTCATTAGATATTTTAGTATTATTCTGATCTGTCAATTCAAACTTGGGAGCGGGACCAATCTTTAATAAACCCGTTTCTGGATTTTTGTGATTGGAAACAGCATCAATTCTGTCACCTTGAACTACAGTGCCATTTTTAATTCTATTGATAATCCTAGGAATAAAAATTATTCCAAAAACCAGTACTATAAAAGACAATCCTATGTATGATTTGTTATTCATTTAGATTCTAAATTTGTCTGTTTGCATTATTCCTTTTCAATGCCAATCGGTATTCTGCTAATATAATTTTCACATCATCCATCATATCATTATGCAATTCTGCTGCCGACGTAGTGTTAAAACCTTCTTTATACTCTGGTTTTCCTTGAACACTTTTTCCCTTTCTTCCTCGAAGATTTCTTTTCTTATCTACAATAAAAACATTAGGCGTTCCCATTTTGGAATCTAATTTACCTATTAATTTCAAATTACTATAATACGCTTGAATTTCATTTGCTGGCGCAAATACAAAGTGATAACCGTTAAGATTAGACAAAGGACTTAGCTCTTTTAAAATCCTTTTAGCTTGTTCTTGTGTTCCATCAGGAGCTATGAATACAAATTGAAAATCTTTGAACTCATTATATTTATTATAAATTTTTTGATTGAGATTAAAAAAATTCCCTCTGTTCACAAAAATATCTTCTCCTGTAAAACCTATTATAGTTATTTTTTTATTAAGTGTTACTACTTCACCATTCAATGACTTCCATTGCTGATTTACATCAGGAATAGTTTTAGTGATAGTTGGTAGCGTGATAAAACCATTTACCCCCGAAGCAAAGAAAAGATAAGCCACTATTGGAAGAACGAATAAAACAAAAAGGACACTATTTTTTTTCATGTTGATACTGAAAATTGGATATACAAAAATAAAAAAAGGTACGCAAAGCGTACCCTTTTTTTTGAATTACTATAGTATTAAAAATTCCATTTGATGGTAGCATTTTTGAAAACCTCGAATACATAATCTGCTTCAACCAGCAATATGAAAAGTAAATATATCACAAGGAAAATAACCGTAGCGACTACTGCCCATCGTAAACTGCTTTTTTCACCTTCCATGTGCATAAAAGCCCAAACAATATAATAGGCTTTATACAATGTTAAAATAATGAAAACCCAGTTTAATAAATTCATGCTTAAAAAATTATTCATGAATAAGAATTCAGGTCTAACAATTCCTAAAAATACCTCAACTGTGGTTACTACTGACAATAAAGCAAAAACTAACCAGATTCTTTTTGTATTTGATACGTGTTCGTGTGCGTGTGACATAATGTAAACTTTCTAAAAATTAAACTAAATAGAAGAATGTAAATACGAATACCCATACTAAATCGACAAAGTGCCAATAAAGTCCAACTTTTTCAACCATTTCATAGCTTTTTCTTTTCTCATAAGTTCCAAGAACAATATTTAAGAAAATAATAAAATTGATAACCACTCCCGAGAATACGTGGAAACCGTGGAATCCTGTAATAAAGAAAAAGAAATCAGCAAATAATTTGCTACCGTATTCGTTGTGTTTCAGATTGGCTCCTTCAACCACCAAATGCCCATTACCCACCATAACTTCAGATTCAGTTCTGGTCAATATTTCTCTGTGTTTGTTATGATTTAAACCTGGTTGTAATTTTTTATTCGCTTGGTCTTCTTTAGTATCTCTGTAGATTTTTTCAGTTCTAACTAATAATTCAGGGTGCGCCTTGAAACCCGCTTGCACCTCAGCAACAGAATAGGTAGATAAAGTTTCTTCATCTTTCATAAACCATTTCCCTTTGCTACCTGTTAGTGCTTCTCTTTGTTCTGGTAAGTGAATAGCAAAATCTTCTAGTTTTACTCTTTCGCCTTCTTTATTTACAAACTGAATGATACTTCCGCCTTTTGTTTCAACTGCACCATACTCCCCTTTGATGAAATTTTTCCATTCCCAAGCTTGTGAGCCTACGAATATTAAACCACCCACAATAGTTAATAGCATATAAAAAGCTACTTTCTTTTGCTTCATTTGGTGACCAGCATCAACAGCCAATACCATAGTTACCGAAGAGAAAATCAATATAAAGGTCATCAATGCCACATAATACATTGGTGCTTCTACACCATGCATGAATGGGAAGTGCGTAAACACTTCATCGGCTATGGGCCAATTATCAATAAATTTAAATCTTGAAAAACCATATGCAGCAAGGAAACCAGAGAAAGTTAAAGCATCTGATACGATAAAAAACCACATCATTAATTTACCATAACTGGCGCCCATTGGCTCGTTTCCGCCACCCCAAGTGTTTTCAGTATTATTAGCAGTTGTAACTGTCGCTCCCATAAAAGTTGTTAGTTAAAAAGTTCCCAAATTTAGATTTTTTTTCTTATTTAAAGAAATATAAAAATAAAAACAAACAAATCCATAAGAAATCAAGAAAGTGCCAATACATTGCACCAAGCTCAATTCCAAGTAATTGACTTGAATTGTATTTTTGTTTAAAATGATTATAAATTATGATTAAAAGCGAAATTAGCCCTCCGGCAAGGTGCGCCAAGTGAAGAAGCGCAATTACGTATAAAAAAGTAGTGGCAATATTACTCTCTGGTCCTGTGAAATAATAGCCTTGTTGAACGATTTGTTCAAAACCTGTAAATTGCAATACAACAAAGCTTATACCAAGACCTAAAGTCAATAAAAGAAAACTAGTTGTAGCAATTCTGTTGTCTTTTTGAATGGCTTTTTTTGCTAAATGAAAAGCGAGACTACACAATAATATTGTTAGTGTACTAAAGTAAAAAGCGGTTGGTAATTCAAAATCTTTTATCCAATCTTCTCTTGATTTACTTACTACAAAAGAACTTACAATACCTGCAAACATCATCGTCATGCTTCCCATGGCAAACAACAAGAGCAATTTATACGAACGTGCCGTTTTTTCTTTATGTTCCTGAGCGGTCATCTGTGTTGTTGTCATAAACTATCTTAAAAATTTATCGGTGATATAAACTATTTGTAACAAAGTAATATAGGAAACGCTTACCAACATTAAGGTTCTTGCTGCTTTGGCAGTTCTTAATTGGTATAACTTTATGGCATAAAAAATCATCCAAAGGCCAAGCAAAAATACAATTCCTGCCGCAATTGGCGAAATAAATAATCTGCCCGTAAAACCTAACGAAGGTAACAAGGACGCCACCAATAACCAAACGGAATACAGAATGGTTTGCAAAGCGGTTGACGTATCTTTTTTGCCTGTTGGCAACATAAAAAATCCTGCTTTTTCATAATCGTCATACAAGAACCAACCGATAGCCCAAAAATGGGGAAACTGCCAAAAGAATTGTATCAAGAAAAGTGTTCCTGCTTCAATACCAAAATTATTAGTAGCCGCAACCCAACCCAACATAAACGGGATAGCGCCTGGAAAAGCGCCCACAAAAACCGAAAGTGGTGTAACTGTTTTCAAAGGCGTATAAATACTAGTGTATAAAAAAATTGATACCGCACCAAACATCGCCGATTTTGGATTGATTAAATACAATAAAATCAAACCGATTATGGTTAGCAAACTCGCGACAAACAAAGCATGATTAGGCGACATTCTGCCCGAAGCAACAGGACGATTTTTGGTTCTGTCCATCAAGGCATCTAGGTCTTTTTCTATGACTTGGTTGAAAGCATTGGAAGCACCCACCATACAATACCCGCCAACGGCAAGCATCACTAAAGTAGCTACTTTTAACTCCTGAAAATTAACCACGCCCAAAAGGTAACCTGCAACAGAAGAAAACACCACGCTAATAGCTAAACCCGCTTTGGTGATTTCTTTGAAATCAAACGCAATTTGTTTTACAGAAAATGTTGAAGCAGTGGCGCTCATTAGTTGTTTTTAAACTGGCGCAAAGGTACTTTATAGAAAACGATTTGACAAAAAAACAAATCATAAAATTTGCCAAAAAAGAAATGGATGAAATCTATAAAAAAAGAATGTTTTTGTTACCCTAATTTGTACTCTCTATGTTGCTAGTATGTTCCTAGTCTCTTGCTAGTATCCTCGTGAATGGTTTTAATTGCCCTATATATTTGCCACTTTATTGATTAGAACAAATTTGAGAGTTTCTTGATGGTTTTTTAAAGGAAGCTCGGAAAATATCAGACCATATTCCGATATATGGTATTGTTGTGATAAAGTAGAATATTATAGAGTAGTTATTTTGAAACAAAACTTATGTGAGAAATAGTCTAATCCTTAATACAACGCACTGATAAACCGTCAGTCCTAAGGAAGTCGTAATTAATGTAAGCAGCACTGATATCGCAACGAAGGTAGCAGCCGATGTTACTAATATCGTTCTCTGACGTCCACCAGTAACCAGTACTGCCCAAATACTGAATATCATTATTATCTCGATACCCACTCATGAGAGCTGTAAAACCACTACTATTGGTAGCATCAGTACAATTAATTTCACTTGACTTTAAACCATTTTTTTTCATTTTACTTCCTGCAACCTTATATCCTCCTAAATAATTGATTAATATTTCCCATTCTGATGAGGATGGAATGTGAAAACCTTCAGGCGCAAGACCTCTAGGGTCATTTACAGCATACCAATTATAGAGTTTACCAAAAGGTGATTTTCTATACTCTTGCAAACTATTGAAATAAATTTAAAGAGTTTCTTTTTCTATGAAATTATCACTTTCGGTTTTTCTTCAATCGTAACTTTAATAATCTGTTAATTACTTGATTTTCCAATATCCCAAAATAATGAGCCCATCAATATCTTCTTTATTAAATCAATTAACAAATTCGCGTGAACTTTAAACTCTAAAAAGTATATGTTGTTTTTTTATGACTACATATAAATTTTATATTCTATTGATTATTTGTTTTGATACTATTTCAAAAGCCAAATCATTGTCATATTCAACTTCAGGTCTTAATATTGTGAAGATGTCATTTCTGAATTCATCATCGCTCATTTTTTCTAGCATATTGGCTACAAACATTTTGCTGGTAGGTGATGCACCATCCGAGAAATTGATATATTCTTTGTAGCATTGAATTAATTTTGAAATATCAATATCTAGTTTTGTTAGTGCGAAATCTAAATCGAATAAATCTCGCCCTTTCCTTCGTTGGTATAATGCTCTTAATTTTGTGCCCAGTAGTTCTTCTATGTAGTAGGTATTTATCATACATTCTCCATTGAACCAACCATTTTGTACTTTGAATGGTACTTGTTGCAATCCTAACACTGTGAAATGTTCTCTGCAATTGATTTCAATCTTGAGACGCATTTTAATTATTGGAGCTATTTCTGTTTCAAATCGGTATTCTACTGTGTTGTTGTGAATACTAGTTGTGATGTTTCTTTTTATCCCTAGAAAAACCAAGCATTCTCGCAATCTAACGAGAATTGGTTTTATTGGTCCGGTCTTTATTTGCACCAAATCAATGTCTTCGGAATATCTAGCTTGTGGTTTTAAGAATAGTTTGTGTAAAGCTGTTCCACCACGGAATGCTAGGTTTTCATTAAGGAATGGATCTGAAAATATTTCAACCAATGCTCTTTCTATAACTAAATCTTGTTCGACTTGGCTATTTTCTGGCCAAGGAGCAAATTCTTTCCATTCTTCGATATAACGTCTAGGAATCATAAATCACTTTCAATTTTAATATTTCGGATAATTTTCCATTTTAAATCCACTTCGCCAATTTTATCTTTCCCAGGCATTAAAGGAATATTTACCCCTATTTTATGTGCTATAATTTTATATAAAATAGCACTTAGTTTTTGGTTCTTGAGCTCTGTTTCTAATAAATATCCTAGCCGTTGCACTGCTGCTGTTTGTGAATAGTTTTTGGCTGTTTTATTGAGATTTGTTGGTTTTATTACTTCTACTAATTCTGATAAAATAGTTATTACTCTATTCATTCCTATTTTATCTACATAGGATAATAAATCTAAAGCTGTAAGTTCTGGAGAAGAAACATTTATAAAACCAGCATCGGTTTTTACTTGTTTGATGTCGTCTTTGTTCCAATCATTTTTAACGAAAAAATTGATTTTTAGCTTTTTAGTTTTTATACCTCTTAAAGCTGGTTTTTCAGTAATTACGAATGTTTCCATTGATTGTTGGTGTGATGCACCGTGAATAGCTGCTGCTGAAATTAAACCAATGTAATATTTTTTATGTAACATATTCATCATATCGTCAATAAAAAGGTTTGTAGGTAACATTCCTTGTCTTGCATATTCTGCAGGAAGTATGGTGTAAAACCTTTGACGAACTTGAACTATTCTTTTTTTTGCTTTTAAACGGTATAAATTTTGATGAATTGCTTTATCCGATATATCAAATTTATCTTTAAGTTCATCAATTGTAAAGGCATATCTACCTTTAGCTCTAACAGCATCAAGATAGTCTTCTAAATAATTATATGATTGAACCCCTATTTTCATCTATATATTTTGTTTGCGCATTACTACACAATGTGTAGTATTATGCAAATGTAATATATCTAAATTAAGATTGTCATTTTTATCATTAAAAGTTTTACCGATTTTAACTATTGGAGTGTTGAAACAAAAAAAACAATTCATAAAATTTGCCAAAAAAGAAATGGATGAAATCTTTATAAAAAGAATGTTTTTGTTACCTTAATTTGTACTCTCTATGTTGCTAGTATGTTCTTAGTATACTGAAACATGAACCGCCCTTTGCATAAAAATAATTGTTCTAACACATATTATAAACAAAATTTTTAATTGTTGAAAAAAGGCAGCAAGTTTAACGTTGCTACCATAGTAAAGCTAGTGGTTATAGTAATCATAAAAATTACCACAAGATGGATGCGCATTGGCGAGATGTCCCAAAATACAAAAGCCACAAACGAATTTGTGGCTTAAAATAAATACTAACTAAACTATTGCAATATTATTTTCTTGGTATTCATTAGACTGCCTTGAGCGTCATAAATTTTCACGAAATAAATTCCTTGACCAGACCAAGTATTTAAAGGCACCACATATTGTTGGGTATTCATAGGCTGATTAAACACTTCCTGACCAAGCATATTGGTTATTTTAATGTTCCACCCGCTTACATTAGCCAGATTGCCACAATCTATAGTGATTTGGTCATTGGCAGGATTTGGATAAATGGTAACCGTATTTTGATAGGTTGGTGGATTAAAACTTAAAAATCCCGTATTAATAACTAGTGATTGGCAAGTGTTATCTGCCATGTACAAGTTGGTGATTTCTTCTTGGGTTAATGCTCGGTTCCAAATACCGATGTCGTCAATTTTGCCACAGAAACCATCATATGAACTTATAGATTTTCTTCCAATATTCCAATCAAAGTTAATAACATAAGGTAAAACTATTCCTAACACGGTATCAGTCAATTGTCCATCGATGTAAAATTTTGAAATACCAGCTATAGAATCTGCAGTGAATACAATGTGGTGCCAAACATTTTTATTTATAAATTGAGTTGATGGCCAAACTTCTCCACATGATGCGTAGGAAGCTTTAAGTTGTATTAAATTGCCTTGGCCTGGAGAACACACTATACCATATTCTCCCATTGACAAAATTCTATTATCCATCAAAGTACAATCCATAAGAACCCATGTTGAAATACTGATTTTATTAGTAAAATGATTAGATAAATTACCAATATTTATGAAGTCATTAGAATTAAAATTGCTCGATTGCCATTTATAGGATGAGTTTAAATTTCCTGATCTATCTGTTGTTGGCGTAATAGTACCATTGATAATTCCATTATTTCCATTCCCACTTTCATCATTTGCATTTCCACTAAAAGGATAGTAAGCTACTAAGTCATTGGTCGGGACATAGGTTGGGACCTGTGCAACAATTGAATTCAAAAAAAATAAAAATAAAAGAGGTAAAAAAAATTTCATGATTTTTTGGTTTTAAGATTATTTCTCAAATCTAGTTGAAAAAAATAAAATAGTTAAATAAAATCATTCCTAGAAATACATTGCACTATTTTTTATCAAGTAATTTATTGATATCAAGTAATCTAATTAAAACAAAAAAAACCTTGGGGAGGGCGTTTAGACTTGTAATTAAGAATAGTTTCAATTATTTCAAAGTAAAATACAACGGATTTAACTTAATTTCTTTAATGCGTTTGTCAACTTCATTCTTTTGTATAATAATTAATGGTTTAGCTCCGTGAATTACAAAAGCATTAAGTTTTACCAATAAAGAGGACAATACTAAGTCTCTTTTTTTAATCACATTGGTAAAATTATCTTGATTTTCTTTTTCAAATATAAAGTTAAGTTGGTTAAGTTGGATAAAACTTTTATTATTTTGAAACAAATGATACATTATTTTTTCTTCTAAAGGATCCAAATTGGAAATGATTTTGGATTTGTAATAAAATTTATTTTTAGATTGGTAATACACAAAATGCTTCCCTTTTTTATGTATTATCCCTCTGTAAATTAAATAGAATAAAATTAGAAAGAACAAAATCCAAAATGAAGAAAGTAGGTGTTTTTGCCAAGGCGAATAATATAATTTTTCAGTTTTAATAGGTTTTTTTAATAATTCAGATAAAGAAATGGTTTTCAATTTTAATTGGCTAGACCCATTCAATGTTTGCAAATAAACTAAAGAATTGGAATTGCTATCAAAATACGGTTTTATATTACAGATGATATTTTCATTTTCAAAATAACATATCGTATTGTTTTTGAAATCAATTTCTATAATAAAATCATTATTTTGAAGGTATAATTTGTTATTTGTTAGAAACGTACAGTAGTAAAAGGTAGATTTAGAAATTATATTAAGAAGTATTTCGTTGTAATTTCCTAAACGTATCCATTGTAAAGTTTTAAAGTTAAAATGCCAAACACTTATGTCTTTTTCGAAAATTGGTATAGTCTTATTACTCCAACCTCCCAAAATATATAATCCATCCTTGTCGAAGTAATTCAGTTTTGAATTTCTTGCGCTTGGTGTTTCTTCTCCTTTTATATTAAGTAAAAACCATTCCTTGGAGGCAAAATCAAATCTGGTGATAATATTTTTATCTGTAAACAATCCATAGCCTCCAAACAAACAAATTTGGTCTTCATAAATAAAAGGAGAAGCGCCGTATTGATTTTGTTGTAAAAAAGAATTGTCAATTCGAACTATAGAATCGTTGCGAAATTCTAATACCGGGCCACAACCAACATCAACTAAATAGTTGTGTTTGTTAATATTGAAATGATAACTATATCTGTTTAAAGTTCCAGGATAATCGCTGTGTTTTAGTATACTTGGATTTTTTAATTCTCCTTTGTAAATCAATGAGTCATTAACTATTGTTATTGGTTTACCAGTTCTAGCATCCTGAAAAAAACAAATGTTCTCCGTTTGAGGTATGGTTTGTGACGACACAAACGAAACAGATATTAATGCAAATAGTAATAAAATCTTATGAATCATGAGGATTTTTTATACAAATGTAATAGTATCCCTCCTTTTTTAGTAAAATAAATTTATGGAATATATATTCGGGTGTATTTTTCCTTGAAAAATTAATCCAACAATCCAAATAAATCATCCAGCTTAGCAAAGTATTCATTTTTGGCATTACGCTGCGCAAATGTTTCCTGACTTTGTACAACGGGAGTTAAGAATCAGCTTCTTTTGAAGAAAATTCAAGCTTACCCTTTTTTAGAATATATCCTAATAATCAAAATACCAGTTGAAGACATCGCAACGCAAGCCAACGGAGAACCAAGTAGTACTTTCTTTAATGGCCGTGGCTGTTTCTGTGGCTGGTGAAAAGTTTCTGTAGAGTAAACTGCCAAATAGTTTCATATTTGTCGCAGGATTTATCAAATAACCCGCTTGCAAATCAGCCATGAAAACATTGGTTTTGTTTCCTTGTCCAACGACCACTCCGGTTTCATAAGGTCGGCTTTCGTTATAACTTCTATAGATATCACTTCCGTAATTATAAGTATCTGTAGCATTGTT
>CALPPS020000041.1 GCA_943325515.2 Flavobacterium psychrophilum | reverse complement strand
TTTATTAGTCCAGGATTTGTTCCAGAAGTGGGTGCATTTTTAAAAAGTAAAGGAGTTTTATACAGCCCAGGCTGTATGACGCCTACAGAAATTATAGCAGCCGAAAACGCTGGAATTCATTTTATAAAACTTTTCCCTGGGAACATGTTAGGACCAGAATTTTTAAGCGGAATTAAAGATTTATTTCCAAAGTTATTATTCATGCCAACAGGCGGAGTGGATACAACTAAAGAAAATATCGGGGGTTGGTTTAAAGCTGGCGTTTCTGCTGTTGGAATGGGAAGCAAATTAATCAGCAAACAATTAATGGCTGATAAAGATTATACGACCATCGAATCGGAAACTAAAGCAGTTTTAAGCTTAATTCAATCAATAAAAAATAATTAGATGAAAACAATAGTAATTACAGGTGCTGGTGGAGTTTTATGTAGCACATTAGCAAAAGCTTTGGCAAAACAAGGACACCAAATAGCATTATTGGATTTGAAAAAAGAAGCTGCAGATCAAGTTGCGAATGAAATCAACGCAGCTGGAGGAAAGGCAATTGGTGTTGCGGCTAATGTATTAGAAAAAGAATCTTTGGAAGCTGCAAAGAAAGAAGTAAATGATAAATTAGGAAGTTGTGATATTTTGATAAACGGAGCTGGAGGAAATCACCCACTGGGAACTACCTCAAATCCATTTTTATTGGAAGAAGACATGCACAATACTACCGAAGGATTCAAAACGTTTTTTGATTTAGATGCTGAAGGGATAAAATTTGTATTCAATTTGAACTTTATCGGAACTTTATTGCCAACGCAAGTTTTTTCTAAAGATATGATAGGAAAAAAAGGATGTAGTATTTTGAACATTTCATCCATGAATGCTTTTACACCTTTAACAAAAATCCCGGCATACAGTGGAGCAAAAGCCGCTGTATCGAACTTTACACAGTGGTTAGCAGTGCATTTTTCAAAAGTAGGAATTCGTGTGAACGCACTAGCTCCAGGATTTTTCTTAACAGATCAAAACCGTTCCTTATTAACAACTGAAAATGGTGCATTAACACCAAGAGGAAATTCTATCATTGATCAAACTCCTATGGGTAGATTTGGTGAACCAGAAGATTTAGTAAGTACCACCTTGTATTTATGCGATGATGCTACCTCTTTTGTAACAGGAGTTGTCATTCCTATTGATGGAGGTTTTAGCGCGTTTAGCGGAGTTTAAAATAGTGTAAAATTTTAATTATATAAGTTATGGAACAAACATGGAGATGGTACGGACCAAATGATCCTGTGAAATTATCTGACGCTAAACAAGCCGGTGCAACTGGAATTGTAACTGCTTTACATCATATTAAAAATGGACAAGTATGGGAAGTCAATGAAATCATGAAAAGAAAGAATGAAGTGGAAGCGGCAGGATTAACATTTTCTGTTGTAGAAAGCATTCCCGTTCACGAAGACATCAAAAAACAATCGGGTGATTATTTGAAATACATTGAAAACTACAAGCAAAGTATCAGAAATTTAGCTGCTTGCGGAGTGAATATTGTATGTTATAATTTCATGCCAGTATTGGATTGGTCTAGAACCGATTTATCATATGAAATGCCTGATGGATCTAAAGCTTTACGTTTTGACATCAATGAATTTGCTGCTTTTGAATTGTTTATTTTAAAAAGACCAGGAGCTGAAAATACCTATACTGATGATCAAAAAGCAAAAGCAAAAGCGACTTTCGAAAAGTTATCTGAAGCCGATAAAATCAAATTACAACAAAACATTATCGCTGGTTTACCAGGAGCTGAAGAATCCTATACCGTTGAAGATTTCTTAAAAGTACTTCAAGGATATGATGGTATCGATGCCGCTAGATTAAAAGAAAATTTATACTTTTTCTTACGTGAAATTATTCCTGTCGCAGAAAGTGCTGGCGTTTTAATGGCAATTCATCCTGACGATCCTCCTTATCCAATTTTAGGTTTACCCAGAGTAGTTAGTACAGAAGCTGATTTAATTCAATTACTACATGCAATTGATTCTCCTTCAAATGGTTTTACAATGTGTACGGGTTCTTATGGAGTAATTGCTGAAAATGATTTGCCAGGTATTGTTGATCGTCATGGTGCAAAAATGAATTTTATTCACTTAAGAAGTACTCAACGTGATGAAGAAGGAAATTTCTATGAAGCCAATCATTTAGAGGGCGACGTGGATATGTATGAAGTAGTAAAATCAATTTTGAAGAAGCAAAAAGAAACAAAAAGAGTAATTCCAATGCGCCCTGATCATGGACACCAAATGTTAGATGATTTGAACAAAAAAACCAACCCAGGTTATTCTGGAATTGGTCGTTTAAGAGGTTTAGCAGAATTACGTGGTTTAGAAATGGGAATTGAGAAAAGTTTATTTTAATTTATAATGGCTGTAAATATATTTATTACTGATGATTTTTTGCTACATAGTGAAGCGGCAAAAACGCTCTATCACCATCATGCAAAAACAAAACCTATATTCGATTATCACTGTCATTTATCTCCAAAAGATATTGCAGAAGACCGACAATTTGAGAATTTAACTCAAATATGGATTGAAGGAGATCATTATAAATATAGAGCCATGCGTGCCAATGGTGTTGATGAAAAGTACATTACTGGTGACGCAAGTCCTTATGATAAATTTCTTAAATGGGCAGCAACAGTTCCTTATACTCTAAGAAACCCTTTGTATCATTGGACTCATTTAGAATTAAAAAATTATTTTGGGATTTCTACTTTATTAGATGTCCATTCTGCGGAATCAATTTACAATGAAGCAACTGCTTTATTACAAAAACCGGAGTACAGTGTTAGAAATATTCTTCGTAAAATGAATGTAAAAGTCGTAGGAACAACAGATGATCCTATTGACGATTTACGATTCCACAAAAAAATCAAAGAAGACAATTTTGAAATTAAAGTCCTTCCTTCCTTTCGTCCCGATAAAGCTACCGAAATTGAAAAAGGACAAGCATTTATTGATTGGATCAAAAAATTGGAGCAATCCGTTGGTTTTTCAATTACCGATTTTTCGATATTAATTAAGGCATTAAAAGACAGACACGATTTTTTCCATGAAATGGGATGTAGAATTTCGGATCATGGACACAACACTTTTTATAGTGAAAGCTATACTGCTGAAGAAGTAGATTTAATTTTTCAAACCGCAATAAATGGCAAATCACTATCTGATTTAGAAATAAATAAATATAAATCGGCTGTTTTATTTGAATTGGCATCAATGAATAAAGCAAAATCGTGGGCGCAACAATTTCACGTTGGGGCTATTAGAAATAATAATGATAAAATGTTACAAGAATTAGGACCCGATCAAGGTTTTGATTCCCTTGGCGATTTAGTTATGGCTGAGAATATGAGTAAATTCTTTGGAAAGCTAAGTAAAAGTGATTCTTTAACCAAAACTATTGTCTATAATTTGAATCCTAGAGACAATGAAATGTTTGCTTCTATGGCCGCTAATTTTAATGATGGAAAAGTAGCAGGAAAAATGCAATACGGTGCTGCGTGGTGGTTTTTAGATCAAAAAGACGGCATGGAAAAACAATTAAATGTACTTTCAAATTTCGGTTTATTAAGTCGTTTTGTAGGAATGGTAACCGATTCACGTAGCTTCCTTTCGTTTCCTAGACATGAATATTTTAGACGTATATTGTGCAATGTGCTTGGGGACGAAATTGAAAAAGGGGAGTTACCTGATGATATGAAGCTCATAGGGTCAATGGTAGAAAATATATGTTATAAAAATGCTGTTGCTTATTTTGAAATAGAATAACTAAATTACAATTAAACAAACTAACCAAAACCAAAAAATTACCAATGAAAGAAACCAATATATCAATCGGAAAATACAGGTGGACCATTTGTGGTTTGCTATTCTTTGCAACTACAGTAAATTATTTAGACCGTCAGGTATTGAGTTTATTGGCTCCAAGTTTATCTGAAGAGTTTGGTTGGTCCAATACAGATTATGCTAATATTACGGCTGTTTTTCAGTTTATCTATGCTATTTCCATGCTCTTTGCAGGTAGAATAATTGATAAATTAGGAACTAAAAAAGGATATATTTTAGCCATTATAGTTTGGTCAATAGGGGCAATAATGCATGCTTATTCTTTACCTGTTGGAACTGCTTTTTCAACCTTCATGGTATGGATTGGAGTTGGTGCTGTGCCAATATCCATAGCTGGTTTTATGTTGTCTCGTGCTGTTTTAGGATTTGGAGAATCAGGAAATTTTCCTGCTGCAATTAAAGCTGTTGCTGAGTATTTCCCTAAGAAAGAACGATCGCTTGCCACAGGAATTTTTAATTCTGGGTCTAATGTAGGAGCTATTTTAGCACCACTTACTGTTCCTGTTATTGCAGAATATTACGGATGGGAATTTGCTTTTATTTTAGTTGGGGCAATTGGATTTATATGGGTTATTTTCTGGTTTTTATTGTATGAAATACCATCCAAACAAAAAAAATTATCAAAAGCAGAATATGATTATATCCACGACACAGAGTCTCAAGTAGCTGAAAAAACAGCAACTTCTACTGAAGAAAAAGTAGCTTGGTTCAAACTTTTTGGTTACAAACAAACTTGGGCTTTTGTATTTGGAAAATTTATGACAGACGGAATTTGGTGGTTTTTTCTTTTTTGGTTGCCTAAATATCTTGAAGCACAATTTGGAATGAAAGGTACTGATATCGTGCTACCATTAGCAGTTTTATATAGTATGACCATGGTGGGAAGTATTGGTGGAGGTTGGTTTCCAATGTACTTCATCAATAAAGGTCACAATCCTTATGAAGGAAGAATGAAAGCCATGTTGGTTATTGCTATATTTCCATTAGTGGTACTATTAGCACAACCACTTGGTCACTTTACTTTTTGGATTCCAGTACTTTTAATTGGGGTCGGAGCTTCTGCTCACCAAGCTTGGTCGGCTAATATTTTCACTACAGTTTCTGATATGTTTCCAAAAAAAGCTATTGGTTCTATTATAGGAATTGGTGGAATGGCGGGTGGTATTGGAGGCGTTTTAGTTTCAAAGTTAGGCGGCGCTTTATTTGATCATTATGAAGGGTTAGGTCATATTCAAACGGGTTATTCTATTATGTTTGCAATTTGCGCACTGGCTTATTTAGTTGCATGGTCTGTAATGAAAGCACTTGTTCCTAAATACAGTCCAATAACAGATTTGTAATTATTCAATTTGAAATAAATTTTCGATAAGTTTTTGTTTAATAATTTTAAAAATGAATTCAACCACTCACATATACAGTTTAATAATGAGACAATGTGTTGTTTTGTTTTTAATTATTATAAATTCATCACAACTTTATGCGCAAGAAACACCGCAAATAATAAGTCAAAAAGAAGTCTACTCTCAAAATTTCTTACCTGATTTTAGTTATGCTGGTTATCATTTTGGAAATACTAGTTTACCTGAAATGAAGGAAAAAGTGATTTTAGCAACCGATTTTGGTGTTAAGGCAAATGATAATTTAGATGATTCTAAAGCGTTGCTCAAAGCTTTTAAAGCAGCTCATGAAGTTACCGGAAATGTAGTTTTACAATTGCCAGCTGGAAAAATAATTTTAAGTGATATCTTATATATTGAACGTAGTAATTTTGTGCTACGGGGCGCGGGTTCTGGAAAAGAAGGAACTGAAATTTTCTGCCCTCGTCCGATGATGTATTTGAAAGAACAAGAATCATTAGCTGAACTAAGAGAATATTTAACTTCAACTGGAAAAAGACAAGTAGAAAAAGAAAATAATATTGATTTGCCTTTTTCACAATATGCATGGTCTGGTGGATTTATTTGGACACAAGTACCGAAACAACGTGTTAAATCATATATGGAAAAATATGATACTCCACCCACAGTTTTGGCCAAAGTCATTCAAGGAAAAAGAGGTGAAAAAGAGTTTATAGTTTCTGATGTAAATGGATTAAAAGTAGGAGATGTTGTTGAATTGGATTTATTTAATAAGGAAGGTGAAAAAGCGGAAATAATCGAGGCTTTATATAGAAATTCCAAGACCAAAATCGGTAACTCTCATTGGAGGCAACCCAATTTGGCATTAGTTAGACAGCAAGTTGAAATTGTATCTATTTCAAAAAATAAAATTATAATTAAAACTCCATTATTACTTGACGTTAAGCCAAATTATCAAGCACTTTTGATAGAGTGGAAACATTTGTCGGAAGTAGGAATTGAACATTTACGAATCAGTTTTCCTGATGCCGCTAGAGTTGCACATCATGTGGAGCAAGGTTATAATGCTATTTTTTTAACCCGAATTTTTAATAGTTGGGTTAAAGACGTAACTATTAATAACGCGGAGAGTGGAATCTTAACAGAAGAAATTGCCAATGTAACGATTAGAGATATCGTCACTGAAGGGAAAAATATTGCTCATTACACCGTTGCAATGGGTGGAGTTCATAATGTTTTGGTAGAAAATTTGAAAGTCTATAATAAGGCGGTTCATCCTCTAAGTTTTAATACTTTTTCTACTAAAAATGTATATGAAAATTGTGAGGTTTTTATCGATCCTGATTTAGACCAACATGCAGGAGCCAATCATCAGAATTTATTTGACAATATTAAAGTGCATTTTGAAGCTAACGCTGATAATAAATATCCTCTTTTTGAAGGAGGAGGAGCTGGTTATTGGAAACCATCACACGGCGCGTATTCTACTTTTTGGAATATTAATGTAGAAGTTACAGGTGGTGACTCAATAGCTCCAATTGAACTTAACGGTATGGATGAAGGCCCTTTTGCAAGAATAATTGGAATAAATGGTAACAGAAATTTTACAGTTAAATATGGTCCAGATGCCTATATAGAATTTATAAATAAGCCCATGGCGAACATTCCATCTTTATACGGTTATCAATTAAAAAAACGATTAAAGTAATTTTTTGTTTATCAAATTTTAATAAACTAATTTCACTATATGATTAAATAATTTTAATTATTTTTCAGATAAGTAAAGTATGAAAAACCTTCTAATATTTTTCCTTTTTATTTTTTTTACTACCAGTTCTTTCTCTCAAGAAAACCGGTATAGATTAAAAAATATTACAACTGTAAATGGACTTTCTCAAAGTTCAGTTATTGCTATTCATCAAGATTTACAGGGACAAATGTGGTTTGGAACTCGCGATGGCCTTAATAGATATGATGGAAGCAGCATCACTGTTTTTCGAAACAATCCTAAAGATACTTTGTCAATTTGTAATAATGATATTCTTTCACTGGAAGGAGATAAAATGGGAAATATATGGGTAGGAACTTATAATGGCCTTAATTGTTATAATCCAGTCACCAATATATTTACGCATTATTTGCATGGCAATGCCTCTAATACCTTGTCTAACAATACAATTTGGAATATTAAAGAGATTAAAAATGAAATTTGGGTTGCTACTTCAGGAGGATTGTCGATTTTTAATAAAAAGTCTCAAAAATTCACCTCTGTTTTTCATAATTCAAAGTCTAATTTAAGTCTCCCAAATAATTTTGTTTTATCCATATATGAAACAAAAAAAGGAGTAATTTGGATAGGGACTTCCAAAGGATTGTGCCGATTAATTAGTCGTAAAGGCAATACATTTCTATTTAAAAAATATTATACATCAAAAAACGAAAGTGTTTATGTTCAAGACATTAAAGAAGATTATTTAGGAAACATATGGGTTGCTACTAAGAATAATGGACTTTTAAAATTGGATCCAACTTCAAAACAACTACTTCCCTTTTCGATAAACCAAAATCAAATTGATGCTGATGTAAGAACTTTAGATTTTGACAAAAAAGGAGTTGCTTGGGTTGGAACCTATGAGGGTGTTAGTACTATTCAAAACGATGGAAGTATTCAAAAAGTTTATAATAATCCTGACAGAAAGACAAGTTTTGGGAAAATTAAATCAGTTTTTACAGATAAAAAAGGTTCCGTATGGATTGGATCTTATTACAACGGAATTAGTATTTGGGATGAATCGAATAACAATTTTACCAATTTGAATCAAAATTCTGGAACAAGTGCACTTAGTTATGATGTGGTTAGTTCATTGGCTGCTGATTCAAATAAAAACATATATATAGGAACTGAAGGCGGTGGAATTACTGTTTTAGATAGTAAAACGGGAATTACTTCAAAAATCAATTCGGCTGAATCTAATGGTATTTCCGTTGATAATATTAAATCAATGTGCCTCTCAAATACTGGTATTCTTTGGATTGGAACTTTTACCGAAGGATTGGCAGCTTATGATGTAAAATTTAAAAGATTTATAAACGATAAAATTGCGCCTGAATTAAAGAGTGTACTGAAAGAATCTGGGGTATATGTTATAAAAAAAGGGCGAAAAAATGATGTTTTTTGGTTAGGCACATTCGGCAAAGGATTAATTAGATATGATAGTTCAAATAATTCCTATCAAATAATTGGCAACGATAATTATTCCGATAATTTTTTGACAAATAATAGAGTCAGAACTTTGTTAATTGATAAAAAAGATAATTTGTGGATTGGAACTCAAAGCGGACTTAATTTGATTAATCTTAATGATTTTGAAAACAAAACGTATCACATAAAACACTATTTCTTTGATAACAAATTACTCTCTGGAGATGATATTTTATCATTGTTTCAAGATAAAAAAGGAAAAATTTGGATAGGAACAAAGGCAAAAGGTCTTTATAATTTTGACGGTATAAATTTTAATAAAATAAATATTAAAAAAAACGATTCAGAAGTAACAGCCATACATTCTATTTCTGAAGATGATACTAATAATTTGTGGATGAGTTCTAATTATGGTATTATAAAATATAATTTAACAAACAAATCGGCTTTTATTTATGACCAAAAAGACGGTTTAGTAAGTAATGAATTTAATGACAATGCCTTTTTACAACTAGGGTATCATAAATTCTATTATGGCGGTCCTTCGGGTATTACCTATTTTGACACAAAAAAAATCCCAGTTAATAAATATTCACCTCAAGTAATTTTAACCGATTTTAAAATTGCCAACAAATCTATTAATGTTGCTAATGAAAATGACATTTTAGAAAAAACAATTGCCTTTACAAAATCACTTTCTTTAAGTTATGACAAAGCAAATTTTACTATAAATTTTGCAACTCCAAATTTTATAAATTCTACAAATAATCAATACTCTTATAGACTGGTAGGGTTAGATAACGAATGGACTACGTCTTCAAATACTTCAGCAACTTTTACTATACAAAATTCAGGGACCTATGTTTTTGAAGTTAAAGGAGCTAATAATGACGGAATCTGGAATGCTGTTCCAACTACTTTAGAAATTGTTGTAAAACCTGCGCCTTGGAAAAGCTGGTGGGCACTTTCTTTATATGCAATTTTATTATGGGTTTCTCTTTATGGTTTGGTATGGATAATAAAATCTAAAGAAAAATTGCGTCAGGAATTATTATTAGAATATAGAGAAAGTGAAATAAATAAAAAAGACAACAGCGCAAAACTTCAGTTTTTTACAAATATTTCTCATGAGTTTAGAACTCCCCTAACCTTAATTTTAGGTCCTTTACAACAAATTCTTTTGAACTATAATGGTTCAAATGAAATGTATAAAAAACTCCTAGTTATAGAAAGCAGTGCCAATCATCTTTTGAAATTAATCAACAGGTTGATGGATTTTAGAAAGTTTGAAAACAATCAATTTGTACTAGAAGCTGCTGAAGGAAATATTGTAAAATATATAAAGGAAATCTTTTTATCGTTTACAGAATATGCCAAAGATGGTGGTTATAAATTTACATTTGAATCTTCTCATGAAGAAATAGTAGTCTATTTCGATAGATTTAAACTAGAACGTGTGTTCTACAATTTGATTTCAAATGCCTTTCGATATACTCCAAAAGGTGGAGAAATTATTGTAAGAATTAAAAAAGAAAAAAATGAAGTTATTGTTGAAGTTGAAGACACCGGAATTGGAATTGCTAAGGAACATATAGAAAAAATATTTGACTTGTTTTTTGAAATCCCAACCAATAATCAAGCTCAAATAAATTATAACAAGGGAACTGGTATTGGGTTGTCTATTGTGAAAAACATTATAAATCTTCATAAAGGAACTATTACTGTTGAAAACAAAAAAACAAAAGGAGTTGTTTTTAAAGTAACAATACAGCTTGGAAGAAATCATCTTTCGGATAAAGAAATAATTAAAGATTTTAAAATAAGCGATGATGTTGCACAATATGAGGTTCAACTAGATGTACCTGAAATTAATGACGAGCAAGATATAAATGACCTAGATGTTGCTAATGAAAAACTAACTATTTTAATTGTAGAGGACCACAAAGTTTTAAGAACTTTTATGAAAAATCTTCTGAAAACAGAATACAATGTCATCATTGCTGAAAATGGCGCAATTGGATTAAAAAAAGCATTAAAATTTCTTCCCGATTTAATTGTTAGCGATGTAATTATGCCTGAAATGGTAGGTACAGAATTGTGTGCTAAAATTAAGGAAAACATTAAAACCAGTCATATTCCAGTTATATTACTTACTTCCCGATCTTCATTAATTTATAAAATTGAAGGATTAGAAAGCGGGGCAGATGATTACATCAGTAAACCATTTAACCTAATTGAATTTAAATTAAGAATAAAAAATTTGCTCGCATCTAAACAAAGATTAAAAACTAAATTTTCATCGGAAGATAATTTTGTTCCAAGCGAAATAGCAGTTTCGTCTTTAGATGAACAATTATTAAAGAAAGCTTTTAAAGTTGTGGAAGAAAATATCTCAAACGAACAATTTGATATTCCTTTCTTTTGTTCAGAACTAGGTGTAAGTAGAACGATGCTTTTTACTAAAATAAAAGCATGGACTAACTTTACTCCAAATGAGTTTATTCTTGAAATTAGAATGAAAAGGGCAGCTCAATTATTAGAGCAAAATAAAATAAACATTTCACAAATTAGTTATAAAGTAGGGTTCAATAATCCGAAATATTTTAGCAAATGTTTTCAAAAAAAGTTTGGAGAAACTCCATCACAATACTTAAATAAATTTTCTAACGATTCAAAAACTTAAGATAAATTATCTTTTTTTGTCACTTTTGTATTTTTGAATACCCTATTTTGGATTTTAGAAATCCTATCTAATTATATATTTGTTCAATGAAAATCAAGAAAATTAAAATTCACTTGCTTCAATCAATTTTGATGGTATTAATAATCTCTTTGAGTTTATTGTTAATACGTCTTTTTTAGTTGTGCAAATTCATTTTTTTTTGATTATTATTAATCAGATATTTAACTACTGTATGAAGAAATTTAATTCTTTATTTTATATAATTTTATTTACGACAATCAATTTTAATTGTAAAGGCCAATATAAACCAGCTACTATTGAAGTTAAAAAAGAAATCAATGCTAGATTTTCAAAACTTTTAGATTTTCCAATTGATTCCGTTGCGATTCCAAGAAGTATGGATTGTTCAACTGGACTTGTAAAAAAAGTAAAATCTAAAGATTGGACAAGTGGTTTTTACGCAGGTAATCTATGGCAGATTTACAAACTTACAGGCGATATTAGATACAAAGAAAAAGCCGCTTTATGGAATGCATTTATCGAAAAAGAAAAATTTAATAATACTACTCATGACATGGGTTTCAAAGTATATGGTAGTTTCGGTAAAGGTTTAGCAGTTGAAAATAATGAAAAGTATAAAAATATTATTGTTAAAAGCGCTCAAACACTTATTTCTAGATTCAATCCAAAAATTGGGGCAATCAGATCTTGGAATCACAGCAAAGAACTTTTCGATTATCCAGTTATTATTGACAACATGTTAAATCTCGAATTGTTATTTGAGGCATCAAAAATTTCTGGAGATTCTACTTTTAGAAATATTGCAATTAAACATGCAAATACTACACTTAAAAATCATTTTAGAAAAGACAACAGTTGTTACCACGTAGTTGATTATGATACCGTTTCTCATGGAGTAAGAAAAAAAGCCACCTTTCAAGGATTCAAAGACGAATCATCATGGGCAAGAGGACAGTCCTGGGCAGTTTACGGTTTTACGATGTCTTATCGCTATACAAAAAACAAAGAATACCTAAAACAAGCTGAAGCTACAGCCAAGTATTATATAAATTATAAAACATTACCTGAAGATGGAATTCCCTATTGGGATTTTAATGACACTAGTATACCAAATGCACCTAGAGACGTTTCTTCTGCAGCAGTAATGGCTTCTGCATTATTAGAATTATATACTTTTACAAAAAACCAAGCCTATTTAGACTATTCAAATAAAGTAATAACTACACTAAGTTCTGATAAATATCTATTAAATGATGCTGTAAAAGGACCATTTATTTTAGATCACAGTACTGGAAATTGGCCTAAAAAAGATGAAATCGACCAGCCAATTGTATATGCCGATTATTATTTTTTGGAAGCAATTATTAGAAAACAATCTCTTTAATTTTTATGAAATTCAAAATTCACACTCACACATACTTACTAATTGTAATTTTATTATTTGTTTTTAACGCTATCCATGCTCAAAAATCAGAAACTCCAGTCAGATCTAAAATCAACTTGAATTTAGATTGGAATTATCTAGAGAATGATGCTAAAAACATATTAGAAGTAAAAAACGCAACGAATTGGGTTGACTTAAACTTGCCTCATTCTTGGAATAGTCAAGACGCAACTGATAATGACCCTGGCTACAGAAGAAGTGCAAGTTGGTATAAAAAAAATCTTGTTATTTCAAATATTAATCCCAATAAACTATATAAATTATATTTTGAAGGATCCAATATTACCACAAAAGTATATGTAAACGGAAAAGAAGTTGGGGAGCACATTGGAGGATATATCGGATTCACTTTTGATATTACTAAATTTATAAATGAAGGAAATAATGAGGTTTTAGTGCGTGTTGATAATAGTTATAACATTGAAATAATTCCATCTCAAAAAAGCGACTTTATTATTTATGGTGGAATCACAAGAGATGTTTGGTTACTTTCAATGGCAAAAAACAACTTAGATGCCATTAAAATAATTACACCTAAAGTTTCAGAAAAATTAGCTTCATTAAATGTAATTGCAACAGTAAAAAATCTTCAAAATCCTAGCAGTTTCAATTATGTAGCCCAATTATCAAATCCAAAAGGGAAAATAGTCGCGACTAAAAAAGGAAATTTATCAGGAGAGGAAACTATAATTGTTTTTAATGATATTAAAAATCCTGAATTATGGGATATAAACAAACCAAATTTATATACGGTTGCGGTTTCATTATTAGAAAACGGCATTGAGAAGGATAAAATTGAAGATAGAGTAGGTTTTAGATGGTTCGAATTTAAAGATAACGGTCCTTTTTTTCTCAACGGAAAAAGAGTTTTAATTAGAGGAACCCACCGTCACGAAGAACATGCGGGAGTTGGAGCAGCGATGTCAAACGAGCAACAGCGAATAGACATGGAATCCATAAAAGAAATGGGTGCGAATTTTGTCCGACTGGCACATTATCCTCAAGATCCCGAAGTTTACAAAGCGTGTGACGAACTTGGATTATTAGTTTGGGACGAATTACCGTGGTGTCGTGGTGGTATTGGAAATGATGTTTGGCAAACTAATGCTAAAAATATGCTTACCGAAATAATACAACAAAATTACAACCACCCATCTATTATTCTATGGTCATTAGGAAATGAAATGAGTTGGTTGCCCGATTTTGAAGATGGTGATAATACAAAAAGAATGAACGTTTTTTTAACAGAACTTAATGATATTGCTCACAAATTAGATCCTAATCGTAAAACTGTAATACGTAAATATGAAGAAGGTTCAAAAATTGTAGATGTTTTTTCTCCCTCAATTTGGTCGGGCTGGTATTCTGGTAGTTTCAAAAGTTACAAGAAAGCTATTGACAAATATAAATTAGATTACAAGCACTTTATTCATGCTGAATATGGCGGTGACAGTCACGTTGGCCGTCATTCTGAAAATCCAATTAATGGAGAAGGTCAAATAAAATCAGAAGGTTGGGAAGAAGCAATTGTACAAACTAAAGTGGCTAATATTGCCCAAATTGGGGATTGGAGCGAAAATTATATTGTTGATTTATTTGACTGGCATTTGCATATTTCTGAAAATGACCCAACATTTGTTGGCAATATGCAATGGGCTTTTAAAGACTTTGCAACGCCTCTTCGCCCTGAAGATGATATTCCGTATATGAATCAAAAAGGATTGGTTGACAGAAATGGAAATCCTAAAGATGCCTATTATGTATTTAAAAGTTACTGGAGTGACAAACCATTTACTTATATCGAATCACATACTTGGACAGAGCGTCAAGGTCCAAAAAACACTCCACGAATTTTGAATGTTTTTAGTAATTGTACTAAAGTGGAGTTCTTTCAAAATGGTATTTCTTTAGGAGTAAAAACAAGAGACATTACCGCTTATCCAGCATGCGGATTGACTTGGGAAGTAAATTTTGCAGAGGGAAAAAACACCTTTGTTGCTGTTGGAATTACAAATGACGGAAAAAAAGTAACCGATACTATTGATGTAAATTATCGTTATTCAAAAAATGGTGCTGCCGATGGATTGAAATTATCAGCAGAAAAAATGAAAAATGGAAATTATTTGGTAACCGCTATTGCAGTCGATAAAAATAAATTACGTTGTTTGGACTATGAAGATAGAGTATATTTCCAATGTTTATCTGGTGGTCAAACACTAAAAAACCAAGGTACACCAACAGGAAGTGAGTCAATTAGAATGTCAAATGGGAAAGCATCAATAGAAGTTATTCCAAATGCATCAAGTGATTTTATTGAAATGAATATTTTAAATCAAAATTTTAAGGGAGAATTTTTAAAATTCAAAAAACGATAAATCAGGTATTTCCACCTCTTTCAAATGAAAAAAATTAGCCTAATAGTTCTTGTATTACTTATTGGAATTACAACTATTAGTTGTTCTAATAGTAAGATGGCTTTTAATTTAAATGAAATTGAAAGAAGTCGCGTACTAAAAAATGCTGAGGATTATTTGAATGAAAGTCCTGAAACAGTAACAGCCACAAATTGTGATAGAAGTCCGGGAACCCGACACGATTTTTATTCCGAAGGTGATTATTGGTGGCCTGACGAAAAAAATCCAAACGGTCCCTATATTAGAAAAGACGGTTTGACCAATCCAGCAAATTTCACTTCACATCGAGAAGCATTAATACGGTTTAGTCAACTATCGGGTGCTTTAGCTTCGGCTTATGTACTAACAAATGATAAGAAATATGCAGAAAAATTAGCACTTCATTTGAAAGCTTGGTTTGTAAATCAGAATACTAAAATGAATGCTAATTTGCTATATGCTCAAGCAATAAAAGGAGTGGCAACAGGTCGTGGAATTGGAATTATTGACACAGTACATTTGGTTGAGGTTACCAAAGCTATCAAAGCTATTGAGAATTCATCGGCACTTTCAAAAGCAGATTTAGACGCTATAAAATTATGGTTTTCAAATTATTTACATTGGATTACAACCCATGAATATGGTATTGCAGAACGTGATAATGGGAATAATCACAGTGTCTGTTGGACGATGCAAGTGGCCTCTTTTGCCGCTTTAATTCAAGACACTAAAACGATGGATTTTTGTAGAAATTTCTATAAAACAACACTTTTGCCGGAGCAAATGGATAAAGATGGTAGTTTCCCATTGGAATTAAAACGAACAAAGCCTTATGGTTATTCGCTATTTAATTTGGATGCAATGACAAGTATTTGCCAAATACTATCAACAAAAAAAGACAATCTTTTTGCTTACACCACAACCGACGGAAAAAATTTAGAATTGGGCTTAAAATTCATGATTCCTTATATCGAAAATAAATCACTCTGGAATTATCAACACGATGTAATGTATTGGGAGGAATGGCCAGTGCGGCAATCGAGCTTACTTTTTGGTGGAATAGCCTATAAAAATAAAAAGTATATAGCATTATGGAAATCACTTAAGGCAAATTTTACAACACCCGAAATTGTTAGGAATATGCCAGTGCGAAATCCTATTTTATGGGTATTAAAATAAATATTAGTTAAACTTAAATCAATTCACGAAGTCTTATAAATAACAAATAATAATTAAATATAATAATGAAAAAATTAATCGCAGCATCACTTTTAGGTATACTATCTTTTTCACCTATAATCGCTCAAGAAAAAACAAGACCAAATGTGCTTTTTATCGCTGTTGATGATTTGAAACCACTTTTGGGTTGTTATGGGAATACGCTAGTAAAAACACCAAATATAGATCGATTGGCAAAAATGGGTACGGTTTTTTTGAATAATTATTGCCAACAAGCAGTTTGCGGCCCAACACGTGCAAGTCTTTTAACAGGAATGCGACCAGATGTTACTAAAATCCGTGATTTACATACTAAAATGAGGGATATGAATCCAAATATTGTAACACTTCCAGAGTATTTTATCAGTCAAGGTTATGCTACTTCAGGTGTTGGTAAAATATTTCATCCGAGTTGTGTTGACAAAAAATACGATCCACAATCTTGGACAATTCCTTTTTTAGTTGCGAAAGATTCGGATTATTTTAATGGACCTCCAGTTCAAAAACATTATCAATCGCCTGAATTAAAAGCATTACAAGCAAAAGCGGAAGTTGCAAATACCGATGTGGATGGTAAAGGTAAAAAGAAAGGTAAAAAAGAAGACGACGATGAAGAAGATGCCAGAGGTCCAGCTTTTGAAAGTTTAGATTTACCGGACAATGCCTATGATGATGGGGTTAGTGCACTCATAGCTGAAAAACAAATCATCAAATTAACAAAAGCGAATAAACCATTTTTTATGGCAGTTGGATTTCGCAAACCACATTTGCCTTTTGTGTCTCCAAAAAAATATTGGGATTTATACAAACGCGAAGATATGCCGATAGCTGAATTTCAAGAACATGCGGCAAATAGTAAAGATTTTCCATATCAAAATTCTGGAGAAGTAAGTAGTTATTCAGGAGTCAAAGAATATGCGAAATATACTGATAAAGGTGTTAATAAATTTGGTTTAGCCATCGAAAAACAAAAAGAATTAGTACATGCTTACTATGCAGCGGTTTCATACACCGATGCGCAAGTTGGAATTTTATTGAACACATTAGAAAAATTAGGAACACTTAATAATACCATTATTGTCCTTTGGGGAGATCATGGTTGGCACCTTGGAGATCATGATATGTGGGGAAAACATACGAATTACGAACAAGCAACCAAAGCACCTTTAATTATTGCTGCACCAGGAATTAAACCAGGTCAATCAAAATCAATGACTGAATTTGTGGATGTATTTCCTACACTTTGTGAATTATCAGGTGGAAAAGTACCAACGTATTTGGATGGAAAAAGTTTGGTTCCTGTAATGAAAAACAATAAAGCTTCGGTAAAAGAATATGCGATGAGTCAATATCCACGAAAAATGGATAAAGCTGATATTAATAAAGTTGTAGATGGAAAAGGAAAGCTAACGGGTTACTCAATGCGAACAGAACAATATCGTTACACGGTATGGTTGAAAAATTTTACAAGCGACCAAGTTTACAGTGCTGATAAAGTTTATACTAAAGAATTGTACGATTATGTGAAAGATCCATTAGAAAAAGTAAATGTTTCTGACGATTCAAAATATGCTGCAATTGCAGCCGATTTAGATAAAAAAATGGTTGCTTATTTCAAATCAAAAGAAGTTAAATTGTAATTAATAGCATTTTTATGAAAAATAAATATTTCAAATTAGCTTCTTTATTATTCTTATTTGCAATTACAACTTCTGTTTATGCCCAAAAGAAATCAACCAATAAACCCAATATTTTATTTATTGCAGTTGATGACTTAAAACCTGTTTTAGGGTGTTATGGGAACACATTAGTGAAAACCCCAAACATAGATAGATTGGCAAAAATGGCCACTGTTTTTAATAAGAATTATTGTCAACAAGCTATTTGTGGACCAACTCGTGCTAGTTTAATGACAGGAACTCGTCCTGATGCTACAAAAATCTGGAATTTAACGACGCAAATGCGAGATGTGAATCCAAATACTTTGACACTTCCACAATATTTAATTACACAAGGTTATACCACTTCAGGAATTGGAAAAATCTACCATCCTTCAAGTGCTATTGGTGGCGTAGATCCACTATCTTGGAGTATTCCCTATTTAAAATCTAAAGAATCTGACTTTCCTGCTGAATTGGGATTGCCGGCCAACGGGCAATATCAGTTGCCTGATACGAAAGCTAGAATGACGCCAGATATAATTGCTGAAAGGAAACAACAGAATAAAGATTTGGCGGCAAATGATGAAAATCCTAAAAGTATCAAAGGACCTTCAACGGAATGTATGGACTTGCCTGACGATGCATATCAAGACGGAGTGAATGCATTATTGGCAAAAAATCAAATTATTGCCCTTTCTAAAAGTGACAAACCTTTTTTTATGGCAGTTGGATTTTCTAAACCACACCTTCCATTTGTATCACCAAAAAAATATTGGGATTTATACAGACGTGAAGATATGCCGATAGCATCATTTCAGGAGCATTCTAAAAACGGACCACTAATTGCCTATCACCAATCGGGGGAATTACGTAATTATTTGGACATTCCTGAATTTGCAACATTACCTGCAGATTCCCTAAGAATAGGATTGAAAATAGAAAAACAAAAAGAACTTATTCATGGATATTATGCTGCAGTATCCTATATGGATGCGCAAGTCGGAATTTTATTGAATACTCTAGAATCACTTGGAACTCTTGATAATACTATTGTTGTGCTTTGGGGCGATCACGGATGGCATTTAGGCGATCATGATTTATGGCACAAGCACACCAATTTTGAAGAAGCTACAAGAGCACCATTAATAATTGCTGGACCTGGAATTAGAGCAGGTAAAACAAGTTCCCTAACAGAATTTGTAGATGTATTTCCAACTATTTGTGACTTAGCGGGTGTTACTATTCCTAAAAACTTGGACGGAAAAAGTTTAAAACCATTAATGTTGAATAATAAAGCTAAAGGAAAAGAATATGCTATTAGTCAATACCCAAGAAAATTAAAAAAGGCTGAAATGACTAAATTAGGTTACAATGATCCGAAAATGATGGGCTACAGTTTAAGAACTGATAAATTCCGTTATACAATTTGGATGAATGACTTTACCAGTAAGCAACCTTTTAGTGAGAATAAAGTTTATGCTTCTGAAATGTATGATTATGTAAAAGATCCTTTGGAAAAAATAAATGTTGTAAATGATAAAAATTACACATCAATTTCAGCAACATTAAAATCAAAAATGATTGCTTTTTTTAAGAGTCAAGAAACGAAACAATAGTTTCCCTGTAATTTTATATTAAAATGAAAAAAAACTATTTCCTTGTATTTCTAATAATTGTATTATTACAAGGAAATAGTCATGCGCAAACTTCAAGTTTGGTTTCTGTCGGAAACAATGGTCGTTTAGTCTATACTGCCGATGCAAAAGGAAATGTAATTCCCGATTTCAGCGCTGTAGGTTATATGAATAGTGAAGTTCCAATTCCAACAGTTGGAGTTGTGAAAACTGTTTACGCTGTCTCGGGTGATAATTCTGCAAATGTTCAAAGCGCCATTGATTACGTTTCAACCCTACCATTAAATAGCGATGGCTTTAGAGGAGCCATTCTTTTTAAAAGTGGTACTTATGAAATTAATACAGCAATTACAATTAACACAAGTGGAATAGTTCTTCGTGGAGAAGGTTTTGAAGGTAATGGAACCAATTTTAAATTTACTAGATCCATCATAAACGATACCCCTAACTCTCAAGATAACTTATTTAACTTTGTTGGAACTTCAGGTACTTTTTATAATTCATCTAATTCAACCAGAAAAGCAATTACGGATTCCTATGTTCCCATTGGCGCCAAAAAAATTACCGTTGCTTCTGGACATAGTTTTGCTGTAGGCGATAAAGTTTTTGTGCACCGAATTCCAAATGCGGCTTGGATCTCCAAGTTAGGAATGGATTTATTGACTACTATTGACCCTAACGCAGTAAATTGGACTCCAAGTGCTTATGACATGGATTCAGAAAGAAAAATAATGGCAATAAGCGGTAATATAATTACATTAGATGCTCCCATTATGGATGTTATTGACCCCCAATATTCTTCAGGAGAATTAGTTAAATTTACAGATAATAGAATTCAAAACTGTGGTATCGAAAATATGCGAATTTCATCAATTTATGCATCTCCTACAGATGAAAACCATGGATGGGAAGCAGTTTCATTTGATAACATTTATAACAGTTGGGCAAAAAATTTAGAAGTATATTATTTTGGATATTCTGCAGTTCATATAAATTCTCATGCCAGTTTTATAACTGTTGATAGTTGTAAAATGTTAGATGCAATATCTATAATTGATGGCGGCCGTCGCTATTCATTTAATGTGGATGGTCAACGTTGTTTGGTTCAAAATTGCACCACTAGAGATGGGCGGCATGATTATGTTAACGGAAGTAGAACCTGTGGCCCAAATGTTTTCTATAATAATACTTCTACACTTCAAAATAGCGATATTGGTCCTCACCACCGTTGGTCTACCGGAATTTTATTTGATAATTTAACTGGTGATGGAAGAATGGATGTGCAAAACCGATTGGACATGGGAAGCGGTCATGGCTGGGCTGGAGGACAAATCATGTTTTGGAATTGTAACGCTACAAGAATGGTTATTCAAGATCCGCCAGGCGATGAGTTAAATTGGGCAATTGGTTGTATTTGCCCAGATATAACAGGTAATGGTGATGCAACTACAGAACCAATAGGTCTAATCCAATCGCAAGGAACACACATAGAAGCAATTTCAAGCTTATTTATAGCACAATTAAATGATAGAATAACTACCTTATCTAGTAATCAATTTGACTTACTAGATACCGAAAATCAAATTTTTATTACCCCAAATCCAGCTAGTTCTCAAATTACAATTCATTCAAATCAACCATTTAATTCAAGTAGTAAAATTTCTATCTTTAATGTGAATGGTCAAATTGTAAAAAAACAAACGGATATAGTAGATTATTCAGATGATAAATTAGCATTCAATATTGATGTTTCTGATTTGAATGAGGGTATTTATTTTGCTGAAATAGTTAAAGAAGCGAATTCTAAAACCATTAAATTTATACTTAAAAAATAGATTTTTAATTAAATAATATAAAAATGAAAAATTTCAAATTAGTTACTTTTTTAGTTTTGCTAAATTTATTATTTATACAAACATTGAAAGCAACAGAATATACTGTTTATTCTATAGCTGAATTGAAAGCCACTATCACTAATTCCGCTGCAAACGATATTATTAATCTAGCTGATGGTACTTATTTAAATACTACTTTGACAATTAGTAAAAATAGAATCACGGTAAAGGCTTTAAATCTTGGCGGTGTGTTTTTAAATGGTACTAATGACATTACAATTTCTGGAAACTATGTTACTTTTAGTGGTTTTCAGTTTACATCTGGGGATATAGGGAGTAATTATTTACTTAAAATTTCAGGAAGTTATAATAAGATAATGCATTTGAATTTCAGTAATTATTATGCTAAAAAGTATATTGAAATTCAAGCGGGTTCTCAATATAATGAAATTTCATATTGTAATTTAGAAAAAAAACCAGCTGATGCTGTAATTGGTTGTACGATACAAATATCAACTTCTCCTACAGTTCCTGGTTATCATAAAATTAGCTACTGTTCTTTTCAAAATTACTATGGAGTAGGTGGGGATAATGGTAATGAGCCAATACGAATAGGATTAGGTGCAGAAAGTCAAAATATATCACGAACTATTGTAGAACACTGTTATTTCAATAATACAGGACTAGGCGATAGTGAAAGTATATCTATAAAATGCCAAGAAAATGTAGTTCGTAATTGTACGTTTACCAATCAACAAAATGCAATGCTTTGTTTCAGAAACGGAGATAATAATGTGGCTTATAGTAATTTTTTTATAAATGCGGGAGGAATAAGAGTCAAAGAAGCCAATAATATTTATTGTTATAACAACTATTTCGAAAATTCAGGAACAACATCTGGTTCCAATAATGCCGATGCAGTTACTTATGTATATTATACTGCAAATACAACCAATGTTCTTAACAATATTAATTTTATTCATAATACTTTTTACAATTGTTCTAATATAGATTTAGGTGGAATTGGCGCCACTAATAATACTTGGGCAAACAATATTTTCCAAAAAAATTCAGGTGATATTTTTTCAAATCAAAATTCTGGTACAACTTGGGTAGGAAATATTTATAAAGG
>CALPPS020000040.1 GCA_943325515.2 Flavobacterium psychrophilum | reverse complement strand
TTCTATTTCTTTTGCAACCGTAACACCATCTTTGGTAACGGTTGGTCCACCAAATGATTTTCCTATGATTACATTTCTTCCTTTTGGTCCAAGAGTTACTTTTACTGCATTTGCTAATGCATCAACACCGCGTTTTAATCCATCGCGTGCTTCAATATCGAATTTAATATCTTTTGCCATTTTTGTTTTGTTTATTTTTTTTAATACCTAATTAAATAATTGCAAGAATATCGTCCTCACGCATAATTAAATAATCTTTTCCGTCAAATTTAAAGTCGGTTCCTGCATATTTTCCGTAAAGTACAGTGTCACCTACTTTTACAGTCATTGGTTCATCTTTTTTACCATTTCCAATAGCCAGAACAGTTCCTTTCTGTGGCTTTTCTTTTGCAGTATCTGGAATAATAATTCCAGAAGCAGTTTGAGTTTCAGCTGCGGCTGGTTCTACAATTACTCTGTCTGAAAGAGGTTTAATGTTTAATGCCATAATTATATTTATTTATGTTATTAGAAATTTGTTTTATTGTTTCAGAAATTATGCCAAGACTTTTAAACTGACATTTTTTCCTAAAAAAAATGCCAGCATGTCAGCGCTGGCATTCTATATTTTTGATATGTCAAAAAATTATTTTTTTGGAGTCTCAACTGGTTTAGCAGGAGTTGGAGTTGCTTTTTTTGTTGGAGCTATAGTTTCTGTTTTATCAATAACTTTTGATTCTGACTGTCCTGATAAACTTGGAAAACTTAAACTTGATAATAAAATCAGAACTATTAATGCAGTAGCCAATGTCCAAGTACTTTTATCTAAAAAGTCAGTTGTTTTTTGAACGCCTCCAATTTGTGTTGACCCTCCTAATGAGGAAGATAATCCTCCACCTTTTGGGTTTTGAACCATTACGGCAATGATTAATAGGAAACAAACAATAGTAATTAGTGCTAAAAAAATTGTAAACATAATGTATTGTAATTAATTAATATTTTGTTGTAAAATTTTAATATCCGAAATTCGGTTTGCAAAGAAACTACTTTTTTCTGGATATTTCAAAATTAATATTTCATACGCTTGAATAGCTTTTGAATATTTTTTTTGTTCTAAATAGACTCTTGCTAATGTTTCAGTCATTAAATACGTTGTGTCTTCTGCAATGTTTTCAATTATTGTTACTGAAGCATCTTTCGCAATTGGAGTAATTTTAGGATTATTTTTAATAAATTCATCAATTAAATCCAATTTTTTCTTTTTATTATCATCAATTGGATTCGTTTTTATGGAGTCTTTTTCTCTAACAATTGGTTTTAATCTTGACAATTGAAGCCATTCTTGAAAAGAGTGTTTTTCATGCTTAGAAAATTCTAATGGTTTCCCTATTTCTAACTTTTGCTCCGCTTTTTGTTCCTCTGGTGTTGCTTCTTTAATAGAGATTAAGATAGATTGTTCTAAAGGATCAATAGTTGGTTGTTTTAGAGCCACTATGATTTCTTCATCGTCTATTACATTCATATTCATTAGTTCTTCCAATTTCTTTTCATACAATCCTTTTTGAACAGAAACAAAAGAATCTGAAGTGATAAAATCAAATAAAATACCTCTATCGGTAGTGTATGCTGCAGAAATTTTTAGCGCATAGTTATATTGAAAACTATCTTGATTGTAAAGATGTTTTAATTTCATAACTCGAGCACTCTGAAAATAAGGGAAAGCGGTTAAGACATTGTCTAATGTCTCAGCATATCCATCATTGATAGCTTCGGGTTTGTTTAATAAATATGTATAATCAGTTAAATTCATTTATGAGTTTACCATTTTGCTAATGATTCATTGAAAACATCTTGCGTTATACGCTCAAAAATTTCGTCTATATATCCATTTAGTGTTGCTCCAGTAGGCAATTCAACCCCATCATAATCTCTGAAAAATGAAAATCGTTTTTCAAAATTATCTGCTTCCTTGTTTTTATTGCTAAAACGAACATTCACTGAAATAGTTAACCTTGATTGCGCTGCTTTTTGATCAGCAGTTGCTGTCATTGGGGTTATTCTATAATCAACAATTTCTCCTTCATATAATAAATCTCCTTTAGAATTGGTCAGATTTAAATTGGTTTGATTCTGTATGATTTCTTGTAATTTTAAAGTAAAATTTCTTTCAATTCCTGGCTCAATCAATTCAGAATTATTTTGAAAATAATTTACCTGAAAAGTTTTGGCATCAATATTTCCTGTTCCAGTAAAATTATAATGGCCGCAACTATTAAAGCTAAAAGCAATTAGAATAAGTAAAATATGTATTATATTTTTCATAGAGAATTCAAAGATATATTTTTCAAATTATTAATTAATCATTTTTAATTATCAATTGATTTACAAATCAAACTGTTTAATTTTTCGATACAATGTTCTTTCTGAAATTCCTAATTCATCGGCAGCAGCCTTTCGTTTGCCTTTGTGACGTTCTAAAGATTTCTTGATAAGTTCTATTTCTTTTTGTTCCAATTTCAAGACTTCCTCTTCTTCTACAGTTTCAGCATCTAAATAATTGTGTTCATCTTCGTCGTCAAATTCCTCTTGTTCTAATTGATTTTTTGCTGGAATAACATTTATTCTTGATTCTTCTTCAAAAGAAATTTCATTTTCTGTGGCCGTTGAGCCATACACTTTATGAATTAAACTTGGATTAATATCTTGAACTTTTGAACCATTCTTCATTAATTCCATAGTTAGTTTTTTCAAATCGTTCAAATCACTTTTCATATCAAAAAGCACTTTATATAAAATGTCTCTCTCAGTTGAAAAATCACTATCAGATTTTTTCCCGCTAATAACAGAAGGCAAGCTACTGCCTTCAACAGGTAAATAAGATTGTAAAGTTACTAATGTAATATCTCTGTTAGTTTCTAAAACCGAAATCTGCTCTGCTACATTTCGTAACTGACGAATATTGCCACTCCAGCGGTATTTTTGTAAAAAATGTATAGCATTTTCATTCAGTTTTATAGGTGGCATTTTATATTTATGAGCAAAATCGGCAGCAAATTTTCTAAATAATAAATGGATATCCTCTTTTCTGTTACGTAGCGGTGGAATAGGAATATCGACTGTACTCAAACGATAATATAAATCTTCTCTGAATTTTCCTTTTTCTATCGCGTCAAATAAATTTACATTGGTTGCAGCAACAATTCTCACATTTGTTTTTTGTACTTGTGATGAACCCACTTTTATAAACTCACCATTCTCCAAAACACGCAATAACCGTACTTGTGTTGTTAATGGTAATTCGCCGACTTCATCCAAGAATATTGTACCACCATCTGCTACTTCAAAATAACCTTCTCTGGTATTGGTTGCACCAGTAAAAGCTCCTTTCTCGTGACCAAAAAGTTCACTATCAATCGTTCCTTCAGGAATTGCACCACAGTTTACTGCAATGTATTTTCCGTGTTTTCTATGCGAAAGCGAATGAATAATTCTAGGAACACTTTCTTTTCCAACACCACTTTCTCCAACAACCAACACAGAAATATCGGTTGGCGCAACCTGAATGGCTTTTTCTATGGCACGATTGAGTTTTGGGTCATTCCCAATAATTTCAAATCGTTGTTTTATACTTTGAACTGATTCCATTTTATGATGAATTTATTTCAGTATTTTTTCTAATTCATAATTGATAATTAATCACTAATCTTTAAATTGTCAATTATCCATTATCAATTGTTAATTCATTTGGCTATACCCAACTGCTTCCCCAATTAAAGTTGCCGTAGTACAATCATTCACTTTCACCAACACAAAATCTCCAACTTTATAATCTTCTTTTGGAAAAACGGTCACTACATTTTCAGAATTTCTTCCGCTCCAATGTAAATTTGATTTCTTTGATTCTTTTTCAATTAAAATTTCAACTGTTTGATCTAAGAATCGTTTGGTTCTTTTCTCACTTAAGATTTGTTGCAAATCAACAATCTCTTGCAAACGTCTTTTCTTTATTGCTTCTGGCACATCATCTTCCATTTTTCTCGCGGCCAATGTTCCTGGACGTTCAGAATAGGAGAACATATAACCAAAGTCATATGCCACATATTCCATCAAACTCAAGGTGTCTTGATGATCTTCTTCAGTTTCTGTTGGAAAACCTGCAATCATATCTTGCGATATAGAACAATCAGGAATTATTTTTTTTATTTTATCTATCAACGCCATATATTCTTCACGAGTATGCTGGCGATTCATTTCCTTTAAAATACGTGTGCTGCCACTTTGTACTGGTAAATGGATATAATTGCAAACATTATCATATTTAGCAATGATATGTAAAACTTCTACATGCATATCCTGCGGATTAGAAGTCGAAAAACGAAAACGCATTTTAGGAAAAGCAATAGCACACTGTTCTAATAATTGAGCAAAATCAGTAGCAGTTGCCTTTTGCATTTCGGTTGCTTTCACAAAATCTTTTTTCAAACCGCCGCCATACCAAAGGTAACTATCCACATTTTGTCCTAAAAGACAAATTTCCTTAAATCCTCTATCCCACAAATCTTTGATTTCTTCCAATATGCTTTGCGGTTCTCTACTGCGTTCTCTTCCGCGAGTAAACGGCACAACACAAAACGTACACATATTATCGCAACCGCGAGTGATAGAAACAAAAGCATTCACGCCATTGCTGTTCAAACGAACCGGTGCTATGTCGCCATAAGTCTCGTCTTTTGATAAAATGACATTGATAGCATCTCTTCCCTCTTCTACTTCTTTCAATAGGTTGGGTAAATCCTTGTAGGCATCAGGACCAACAACCATGTCAACGATTTTTTCTTGTTCCAAGAATTGATCCTTCAATCGTTCCGCCATGCAACCCAAAACACCTACTTTCATACCCGGATTGATACTGCGTTTCACGGCATTGTATTTCTCCAATCGCTTGCGCACCGTTTGCTCTGCCTTGTCTCTGATAGAACACGTGTTAACTAGAACTAAGTCGGCTTCTTCCAAGTTTTGAGTAGTATTATAACCTTGCTCGGTCAAGATAGATGCTACAATCTCGCTGTCCGAAAAATTCATCGCACAGCCATAGCTTTCTATAAATAATTTTTTGGTATTTGCTGCTTTGTATTCCAAGACAAGACTTGTGCCTTGTTTCTTTTCATCAATTTCCTTTTCCATTTATGCTGAATTTCATGCTGAACTTGTTTCAGCATCTCTGTTTATGGTCTTTAATTTTATTTTTCACTTTCAAGTACCGAAACTTCGGAGTCGGACAGCAAAGATAATACTAAATTCTAAAATATGACAAGATGGCAGAAGAGGTTTAACAAAACGTTAGTTAAAAAACTTTAAATTTTAACCATAAAATCATTTTTTAAAAAAAACGTTTACTTTTGTCCGCACAAACAATCGGGATATGGCAAAGAATTTAGTTATCGTGGAATCACCTGCAAAGGCAAAAACAATCGAAAAATTTCTAGGAGCAGACTATCAAGTAGAGTCAAGCTATGGGCACATTGCCGACTTACCTTCCAAAGAAATAGGAGTAGATGTGTTAAATGGTTTCAAACCCAAATACGAAGTCTCCGCCGATAAAAAAGCATTGGTTACCAAGCTAAAAGGACTAGCCAAAAACGCCGATATGGTTTGGTTAGCTTCCGATGAGGACCGAGAAGGAGAAGCCATTTCTTGGCACTTAGCGGAAGAATTAAAACTAGACAAAAGCAAAACCAAACGAATTGTTTTTCACGAAATTACCAAAAATGCCATCCTAAAAGCAATTGATAATCCTCGCGAAATTGATTACAATTTAGTCAACGCACAACAAGCCCGCAGAGTTTTAGACAGATTAGTAGGCTACGAACTTTCTCCAGTATTATGGAAAAAAGTAAAAGGCGGATTATCTGCCGGTCGAGTGCAATCCGTTTCGGTGCGTTTAATAGTAGAACGCGAAAGAGAAATTCAAGATTTCAAACCAGTAGCGTCCTATTCGGTAACGGCCGAATTCACTAACGAAGCTGGGAAAGTAGTAAAAGCCAAATTACCAAAAAACTTCGCTACCAAAAAAGAAGCCGAAGAATTTCTAAACAAAAACATCGGTTCTGCCTTTAAAGTAGCCGATTTAGAAACCAAACCAACTAAAAAAACACCAGCAGCACCTTTTACAACTTCTACGTTGCAACAGGAAGCAGCTCGTAAGTTATACTTACCCGTAGGAATCACAATGCAAATTGCACAACGTTTGTACGAAGCCGGATTGATTACCTATATGAGAACTGATAGTGTAAATCTTTCCAAAGAAGCATCGGAAGCAGCACAAGCCGAAATTACAAAATCATACGGTCGAGAGTATTCTAAACCAAGAACATTTGCCAACAAAAGCAAAGGCGCACAAGAAGCCCACGAAGCCATTCGCCCAACGGATATGTCGCGCCACACGGTGAATGTAGAAAGAGACCAAGCACGTCTATATGATTTGATTTGGAAAAGAACATTGGCGTCCCAAATGAGCGATGCAGAGTTAGAAAGAACTAACGTTAAGATTGAAGCCAATAATCATTCGGAAATTTTCCAGGCCACAGGTGAAGTTATCAAGTTTGAAGGTTTCCTAAAAGTATATTTGGAGGGAAGCGACGACGATGATGAAGAACAAGAAGGCATGTTGCCTGCAATGAAAGTCAACGAAAAGTTGCTCAATAACAATATTACCGCTACCGAAAGATATACACGTGCAGCTTCAAGATATACCGAAGCTTCTTTGGTAAAAAAATTAGAAGAATTAGGCATTGGTCGTCCTTCTACCTATGCACCAACAATTTCTACCATTATTGCTAGAACCTATGTGGAAAAAGGAAATTTGGAAGGTGTAGAAAGAAAATATGTACAGCTTACACTTCAAGCGAATAAAGTTGACGAAAAGATTTTAAAAGAAAACACAGGTTCTGATAAAGGGAAATTAGTTCCAACAGATATTGGAACGATTGTGAATGACTTTTTGGTAAAAAACTTTTCGGCCATATTAGATTATAATTTCACGGCCAAAGTAGAACAAGACTTTGACGAAATAGCCGAAGGAAATATAGATTGGGCGAAAATGATGCAGGATTTCTATAATAAATTCCATCCAAATGTTATTGAAGTACAAGACAACGCCGAAAGAGAAAGTGGTGAAAGAATATTAGGGAAAGACCCAAAAACAGGAAAACAAGTTTTAGTTCGATTAGGAAAATTTGGTCCAGTAGCACAAATTGGCGAAGCTGATGATGAAGATAAGCAATTTGCAAGTTTAAGACAAGAACAGAATATCAGTAACATTACTTTGGAAGAAGCTTTGAATTTATTTTTGTTGCCAAAAAATTTAGGAGAATACAAAGGAGAAGAAGTAGAAGTAAGCAATGGACGTTTTGGACCCTATGTCCGTTTTGGAAAACAATTTATTTCATTACCAAAAGGAGAAGATCCATTGGATGTAACAATGGACAGAGCACAAGAATTGATAAATGAAAAAACAAAAGCTGATGCTCCAATCGCTACATACAAAGGAGAAGGAGTGCAAAAAGGAACTGGAAGGTTTGGTCCTTTTATCAAATGGAATGGAATTTTCATCAATGTTTCTAAAAAATACAATTTCGATAATCTTTCACAAGCTGATGTAGCTGAATTGATTGAAGATAAATTACAAAAAAATATTGATAAGGTAATTCATAATTGGGAAGAAGAAGGGATTTTGGTTCAAAAAGCACGATGGGGAAGATCAGAAATTACCAAAGGCAAAATCAAAATTGAACTAAACAAAGATATTGACGCTTCTAAATTGTCTTTGGAGGAAGTAAAAGAGATGATTGCTAAGAAAACACCCGAGAAAAAAACAGCATCTAAGAAAGCGCCAGCTAAAAAAGCACCATCTAAAAAGAAATAAACTATGGAATTTGATTTTTTGTCACCTGTAAACGACGAAATTATTCAATATACAAAAGGACTTTCCTCTCAGCATTTGGGAAGTAAAGTCGCTTTTCACACTGATAAAGACTTTCCGGATACCGATAAAATAAAAATTGCTATAGTAGGAGTTTCTGAAAGCCGAGGTAATATTAAATCTTTTGAAAAAATTGATTTAAATTTTATTCGAAAAGAGTTTTATTCTTTATTTCCTGGAAATTGGCAAAGTTCTATTGCCGATTTAGGAGATATATTACCAGGAAATTCATTGGAAGATACTTTTTTTGCGCTTCAGAAAGTAGCTTCTAAATTAATTCGTAATGGAATTATTCCAATTGTAATTGGAGGAAGTCAAGATTTAACATATCCTTTATACAGAGCATATGATACAATGGAACAAATGGTCAATTTGGTTGCCATAGATAGTAAATTTGATTTTGGAAAACAAGAAGAAGGTATTACTTCAAATTCCTATTTGTCCAGAATAATTTTAGATGAACCGAATAACCTTTTTAATTTTAGTAATATAGGTTATCAAACCTATTATAATTCACAAGAGGAAATTGATTTAGTAGAAAAATTATATTTTGATGCTTACAGATTAGGTGAGATTTCAAACAATATTTTATTGTCAGAACCAGTATTTAGAGATGCAGATATTGTTAGTATAGATTTAAATGCTGTAAAGTCTTCAGATTCAGCAAATTTGATAAAATTTACTCCTAATGGTTTTGACGGAAAAGAAATTTGTGTTTTGTCTAGATATGCAGGAATAAGTGATAAAGTAAGCTCTTTAGGGATTTTTAATCATAATAGTAGTGAACAAGAGTCAGTACTTATTGCACAAATTATTTGGTATTTCATCGAAGGGATTAATTATCGTTCTAATGAATATCCATTTGGCACCAGAGAACATTATTTAAAGTATATAGTTCCATTGGAAACTGAAGATTTGGTCTTCTACAAGAGTAATAAAACAGACAGATGGTGGATAGAAATAAATTTTTTTGCGGGTCAACATAATAAATTAAAAAAAAATACGTTATTACCTTGTTCACATGATGAATATCTTATGGCTTGTAATCAGGAAATACCGGAAAGATGGTGGAAAGCACAAAGGAAAAACAGTATTTAAAACAATAATTATAAATAAAGAAACCAACTATTAATCAACAAAAGACACAAACTATATTTCAAAAGTTTTAAAAAATAGCTTTTGAGATATTAAAAGTTTGGTTTGTTATAAACATTTTTAAAATAATCTTTTAATTCTATTTTTGAAATACAAATTAATATCTTTTGATGATATATTGTAAAAATTAATAATATTTTATTGTTTTTTTGAAAAATAATAAATAGGTTTACGCCCTAAAAAATAAAGTATTCAAATAACCCCAATTTATATGAAGAAGTTCATTGCATTTGCATCATTTTTAGCTTTGTTAACAAGCTGTGGAGGATCTAGCGACAAAGGAGAATTAGTAGGAGTGAAAGGAAAAAAATGGCATCCAGAGAAACCCTTTGGAATGACTTTGGTTCCTGGCGGAGCTTACATTATGGGTAAATCAGACGATGATTTAGCAAATATACAAGATGCGCCTACAAAAACTGTCACAGTAAGATCGTTCTACATGGATGAAACCGAAATCACAAATAGCGAGTACCGCGAGTTTGTTGAATGGGTAAAAGATTCTACTATAAGAGTACGCTTAGCTATTCTTGCAGATGAAGTTGGTCAAACTGCTGGTTCAGCAGGAAAAGCAGGAAAAGGCAAAACAGCTGGAAGTGTTGGAGATTTTGCTTTTGATGATAAAGACCCAACTAAAATGACTCCATACGATAAATATATGTATGAGAATTATTACAGTGTTGGGACTGATGATGATCCTTATGCAGGAAGAAGATTAAATAGAAAAGTAAAACTAATTAAAGACACGGGTAAATATCCAGACGAATATTATACAGAAGTAATGGATTCTATGAACTTGCCTTTGGCAGAGTCTTTTAATGGTTTAAGAACAACAGATGTTAAAAAATTAAAGTTTAGATACTCTTGGATGGATATTCAAGCTGCAGCAAAAGCTAAAGTTGGAAAAAGAAGTTCATTTATAAGAACAGAACAACAGGAAGTATATCCTGATACAACAGTATGGATTAAGGATTTTGCCTATTCATACAACGAACCAATGCATAACGATTATTTTTGGCACCAAGCATATGGAGATTATCCTGTTGTTGGTGTATCTTGGAAACAAGCAAAAGCTTTTTGTGCTTGGAGAACTCTGAAGAAAAACGCATTTATTAAATCTAAGAAGAAAAAAAATAGAACAGATTTGATTAACACATTTAGATTGCCTACAGAAGCTGAATGGGAATATGCAGCAAGAGGTGGACTAGAATCTGCTACATACCCTTGGGGTGGTCCTTATGCCAAAAGCGATAGGGGTTGTTTCCTTGCTAACTTTAAACCAAATAGAGGAGATTATGCAGCTGATCAGGCATTATATACTGTAGAAGCAAAATCTTATGAACCAAATGGTTATAATTTATATAATATGGCTGGTAACGTATCAGAGTGGACTGATTCTGCTTATGATGCTGCAGCATATGAATATGTCTCAACAATGAACCCAACGGTACAAGATTCAAAGAATATGCGTAAAGTTGTTCGAGGCGGTTCATGGAAAGATGTTGCTTATTTCTTGCAAGTAGGAACTAGAGATTTTGAATATGCTGATACAGCTCGAAGCTATATAGGTTTCAGAACTGTTCAGGATTACATGGGAACTCAAGTTACTAAAAACGGAAAAGCACCTAGAAAGTAATTTTAAACTAAATCAATTATAATTAACTAAACAAACTAAAATTTTTATTATGGCATTATTAAGCAAAAAAACAATGAATTTCGCTTACGGTATGGGAGCGGCGGTTGTAATTATTGGAGCATTATTTAAAATACAACACTGGACTGGAGCAAGTTTGATGCTTATTGTTGGACTTTCTGTTGAAGCGTTAATTTTCGGTTTATCAGCTTTTGACCCTGTAGATAAAGAGTTAGATTGGTCATTGGTATATCCAGAATTAGCTGGAGGAGAAGCAAAAGAAAAAGGTAAAAAAGAAGATGCTAAAGAGGCGCAAGGTATATTATCTCAAAAATTAGATGCCATGTTGAAAGAAGCTAAAATTGATGGTCAATTAATGGAAAGCTTAGGGAATAGTATTAAAAACTTTGAAGGTGCTGCAAAAGCATTGTCCCCAACGGTAGATTCAATCGCTGGTCAAAAGAAATATGCCGAAGAAATGGCGAAAGCAGCAACTCAATTAGAAACTTTAAATGGTTTATACCAAGTGCAATTACAAAGTGCTGAAAGAAACGTTAAAATCAATGATGAAGTTGCTGAAAACAACTTAAAATTAAAAGATCAAATGCAGTCTTTAACATCAAACTTATCTACATTGAATAATGTATATGGTGGAATGCTTTCTGCAATGAACAATAAAGGATAATTAGTTTTTGAACTATATTTTTATTAACAAAACAATAACTAATTAGAAAAAATGGCAGGAGGAAAACTAACCCCTAGACAGAAGATGATTAACCTAATGTATTTGGTATTCATCGCAATGTTGGCATTAAATATGTCCAAAGAAGTATTAACGGCTTTTGGATTAATGAATGAAAAATTTGAAGGAGTAAATAAATTCTCTGAAGAGTATAATACTAGTCTCTTAGGAACTCTTGAACAAAAAGCTGAGGATGATCCAACACGTTTTAAAGGTCCTTTGGATAAAGCAAATCAAGTTAAAGAAATTTCAAAACAGTTATATGATTATTTAGGTAATTTAAAAACTGATGTTTCTAAAGAATTTGACAGAGAAGAAAACGGAAAATTACCTTATGAAGCTATGGACAAAGGTGGTTACATCGATGAAAATTGGTTTGAAGGTGATAAATATTCGGCTAAAGGAAATGAAATAATTTCAAAGATTGAAAAATATAAAAAAGAGGTAATAGCCGTTTTTGGTAATGATGTGAAATATCAGATCATCGTTAATAAAATCAATGAAAAATTTAATTTAGGAAATGTAAAAGACAAAGAAGGTGTTTCTAAAAAATATTTGTCATACCACTTTGAAGGATTTCCTGCTATAGCATCTATTGCAAAAATAACAAGTATGCAAAATGATGTTCAAGCTACCGAGCAAGATATTTATAATGCATTAATTGGTAACACTATTGCTCAAGCGGCATCTTTAAAGAATTTCCAAGCAATGGTGATTTTAGAGAAAAACGTATTTTTTGAAGGCGAAACAGTTAAAGGTAGAGTTGTATTAGGTAAATACGATTCTAACACAGTGCCAACTAGTTTCTCTGGTCCTGGTAAAATTGAAAACGGACAAGCGGTTATATCTATGACGGCTGGTGGTGTTGGTGAAAAAACCATCAACGGTACTTTTTCATTCATGGAAGATGGAAAACCAGTGCCTTTAAAATTTGAAGGTAAATATGTTGTAGTTCCTCGTCCTAATTCAGCTAATATATCTGCTGATAAAATGAATGTAGTTTATAGAGGTTTACCTAACCCAATGACTATTTCATTTGCAGGAATTCCTGAAAACGACGTTACTGCTTCTGCTCCTGGACTTTCTCCACTTGGAAAAGGAAAATACAATTTAAACCCACAAACTGGTACTGAAGTTATAGTCACAGCAACAGGTAAAATGGCAGACGGTAAATCGGTTTCTGATAAAAAAGTATTTAGAATCAAAAACATTCCTGCTCCACAAGGTGCAATTGCAGGTTCAACGGGAATAATAAAAGGAGCTAAATCTCGTTTACAAGTATCACAAATTACTGCTGTATTACCCGATTTCCTATATGATTTAAACTTTGAAGTTACTCAATTTACTTTCAAAGTTCCTGGTCAGCCAGCTATAATTGTAAATGGTAATAGAGTAAATGCGCAGTGTTCTACTGCATTGGCAAGAGCTGCAAAAGGTGATCAAATTACAATTTCAGATATTAAATCTAAAATAGCTGGACAACCTAACGGCCCTAAAACACAAACAGCAGCGCCTGTTATTTATGAAATACAATAATAATTTAAGTTGAGATAATCCTACTTAAATAACTTATATTACAAATTATGAAAATTAAAAATCTTTTATCAGTAGCTTTTGTAATAGCATTGAGTTTTAACTCTTTTGCTCAATCAAATTTGTTAAATGCCAAAACTCCAGATGAGATTGGCAAAAAATCACCCGCACAATTAATTTCAGATAATGATAAACCATTACCTTATGGTTATGTTCATGACAGAGATGTATTGATGGGTAAAACAGTTTGGGAATTTATTGATGTTGATGAAAGAATTAATTTCCCTCTATATTTTCCAATTGATACAAATTTTGTTGGTAAAGAGAGAAGATCATTATTTGACGTTTTAGTTAAAAATATTAAAAGCGGTAAGATTACAGAAGTATATGCTGATGATTATTTTAATACCAAAAAAACATTTAAGGACATGGAATCTTCTTTCACATATATTGATACTATCGCTGCTGGTATTGACGAGTATAACAATTTTAGAGATGACTACAAGTCTGGTAAAAAGATTTTAGACCCTCAATTTATTAATAAAAAAGAATTGGATGCTAGTTATATTTCTGGTTACAAAATTAAAGGATTTTGGTATTTTGATAAGCGTCAAGGGGAATTAAAATATAGATTATTGGCTCTTTGTCCTGTTACTCCAGAAGCTAAAGAAGCTGGTAATGACAACGCTGATGTTATAGATTTATTTTGGGTTTATTTCCCTTCCGTGAGAAATATTCTTCACGAAGCTAAATCTTTCAATGATAAGAATTCGGCGATGCCTATTACTTTCGACCATTTGTTAAATTCACGCCGATTTAATGGAGAAATTTATAAAGAAGAAAATGTTTATGGTGATAGAACCATAGAACAATACATGAAAGATAATGCTCAGAATCAACTTATGGAATCCGAAAGGGTAAAAGATAAGATTCGTAGTTTTGAGTCTGATATGTGGAATTACTAAGAAATATTTTTTACTACAAAATAAAACTCTCATCTTTATTGTGGGAGTTTTTTAGTTTATGCTTATGCTAGATTATATTATTGTTGGTTCGGGATTGGCAGGTATTGCCTTTGCAGAAACTCTTTTGCAAAATAAAAAATCTTTTGTGATTTTTGATAATCATTCTCAAAACTCTACAAGAATAGCAGGCGGTTTGTATAATCCTGTTATTTTAAAACGTTTTAGTGAAGTTTGGAATGCTGCGCAACAACTTGAAATTGCAGATGATTTTTATAAAAAAATAGAAGACAAACTTAATTTACAAGTTGATTTTAAGTTACCTATTTATAGAAAGTTTTTTTCTGTGGAGGAACAAAACAATTGGTTTATTGCTTCTGACAAACCAAATTTAGCTCCGTTTCTTTCCACTACTATTGTTAAAAAAAAATATTCTTCGATTGACTCTCCTTTTGGTTACGGAGAAGTGTTGCACACTGGTTTTGTAGATACGGTTGTTTTACTTGAAAAATATCAAGCGTATTTATATGAAATGAATTTGTTTGCTGAAAGCACTTTTGATTATGCTCGATTGCAGATTTTTAATGACAATATCACCTATCAAAATATAAAGGCTAAACACATTGTCTTTGCAGAAGGCTTTGGCATGCATGCTAATCCGTTTTTTAATCATTTACCACTTGATGGAACTAAAGGTGAATTATTCATCATTAAAGCTCCTGAATTGGATATTAATGTTATCGTGAATACTAGTGTTTTTATTCTGCCATTAGGCAATAACCTTTTTAAAGTCGGTGCTACATATAATTGGGCCGATAAAACAAATACAACTACTGAAGAAGGAAAGCGAGAACTTATTGATAGATTGTGTGAAATCTTAACTTGCGACTTTGAAATTATTGAGCATTTTGCGGGAGTTCGCCCTACGGTTAAAGACAGACGGCCACTTCTAGGCTCTCATCATTTATATAAGAACCTTCACATTCTTAATGGTCTAGGCACTCGGGGTGTTATGCTTGCACCTGCTATGGCAATGGATTTATATCATTTTATAGAAGAGGGTAAACCTTTGGATAGGACTATTGATATTAAGAGGTATACCATTTCTTAACCGAATCTTTATCAAAATGAACAAAAATATTGATGTAAATATTCCTGGCTAATCTAGCGGTTAATGGCATTAGGATGACTAGCGCCATAATAATAGCGATAAAAGATTGCAATAAACTCAATCCGATAAACACTTTTGAAATAATAAATGCAGCTACTCCAATAGCCACTGTTAATCCATAACTCACGTACATGGCGCCATAAAAAAAGGAGGGTTCAATTTTGTAGTGCAATCCACAGTGTGTGCATTTTTCATGCATGTTGTATATATTTTTCAAATTATATGGATTTTGGTCCACATACATACTTTCTTCTTGGCATCGTGGACAACTTCCTGTTAAAATACTATTTAGTTTGGATCCTTTTTTTAACATTTGCAAAAATTTTAACTTTTGTTCTTTAGGGTCTTATGACTTAAGTTGTACAAAGGTACTATATAGAATTCTTTCACATGTAACTTTTGTAATAAAACATTATGTTAAATATACACAATTTGTCGGTTTCGTTTGGTGGTACGTATCTTTTTGAAGAGGTAACTTTTCGTCTTGGTGCTGGAGATAGAGTTGGACTAGTAGGAAAAAATGGCGCTGGAAAATCGACAATGCTGAAGATTTTAGCTGGAGATTTTAAACCTGATAGCGGTCAAATTGCAACTGAGAAAGAGGTTAGAATGGGTTTTCTTCGACAAGATATTGATTTTGAACAAGGCAGAACGGTACTTGAAGAAGCATATGAAGCTTTTACGGATATAAAAGTTGTAGAAAAAAAGTTAGAAAAAATCAACCATCTATTAGTCACTAGAACCGATTATGAAAGTGACGACTATGCGCAAATCATTGAAGATTTATCAGATTTCACGCATCGTTTTGAATTACTTGGCGGTTATAATTACGTGGGTGATACTGAGAAAATTCTTTTAGGTTTAGGTTTTAAAAGAGAAGATTTTGAGAACCAAACGGATACTTTTTCGGGTGGATGGAGAATGCGTATTGAGTTGGCCAAATTATTATTGCAGTCCAATGATATTCTTTTGTTAGATGAGCCAACCAATCACTTGGATATAGAAAGTATCATTTGGCTAGAAGGTTTCCTCAGAAATTTTCCTGGTGTAGTGGTGATTGTATCCCATGATAAAATGTTTTTGGATAATGTGACCAACAGAACTATCGAAATTTCATTGGGAAAAGCGTATGATTTCAATAAACCCTATTCTCAATATTTGGTTTTGCGAGAAGAAATTCGTGAAAAGCAATTGGCAACACAAAAAAATCAGGCAAAGAAAATTGAAGAGACAGAAAAATTAATCGAAAAATTTAGAGCAAAAGCTTCTAAAGCATCGATGGCACAATCATTAATTAAAAAATTAGATAAAGTAGAACGTATAGAAGTAGATGAAGATGACAACTCTGTGATGAATATTTCTTTTCCTGTTTCTCAAACACCAGGAAGAGTCGTTATAGAGGCGGAGGAGGTAACTAAAGCATACGGTGATAAAACTATTTTAAAAGACATTTCACTTTTAGTAGAACGCGGCAGTAAGATTGCTTTTGTAGGTCAGAATGGACAAGGAAAATCTACTTTTGTAAAAGCTATTGTAAATGAGTTTAAATATCAGGGTTCTATTAAACTCGGGCATAATGTGCAGTTAGGATATTTTGCCCAAAACCAAGCCGAATATTTGGATGGAGAGATTACGCTACTTGAAACTATGACTAATGCTGCTACTGATGGTAATCGTTCCAGAGTTCGAGATATGCTAGGTTCGTTCCTTTTTCGAGGTGATGATGTAGAGAAGAAAGTTAAGGTGCTTTCTGGAGGTGAAAGAAATCGTTTAGCATTATGTAAACTACTATTGCAACCTATCAATGTTTTGTTGATGGATGAGCCAACGAATCACTTGGATATAAAATCGAAAAATGTATTGAAAGCTGCTTTGCAGAAATACGAAGGAACGTTATTGTTAGTTTCTCACGATAGAGATTTTCTTCAAGGCATGTCTAACATTGTTTATGAATTTAAAGACCAAAAAATCAAAGAATATTTAGGCGATATCAATTTCTTTTTAGAACAACGAAATGCTTCCAACATGCGTGAAATTGAAAAGAAAGATGTGACAGTTGAAGTTAAATCAAATACAAAAAATCTATCTTACGAAGATCAAAAGAAAAGTAAATCGTTGCAAAACCGATTAAGTAAAATCGAAAGTCAAATCAAGCAATTGGAAATAGATATTCAAAACGATGATAGAGAATTAGCTTCTAATTATGACAAGCACATCGAAAACGCTAATTTTTTTATAGCATACAATAAGAAAAAAAATGAATTAGATAAGCTTCTTGAAGATTGGGAAAAAGTTCAAGGGGAAATAGACACTCTTTAATTTACTTAAAAGGATGACGTTGTTGCCAAATCAAAGTGGGCTCTAATTTTGGAAATATTTTAGGTACAATTTTGTTTATCCATTTATTAGTATGATAAATAAATCCTGTCATTAAAATTGGTTCAGCGCCAATAGAACTTTTTATTTCTAAAGCAGTTCTTCCGAAAATTATTTTTTTGAATTGATTTTCTATACCAAACTTGGTCATATAGTATAACATATTCAAATACAACATTTTTTGTTTTTGAATGTGTTCATCATAGCCCAAAAAGTAGGTTTCTAAAACACTTCCATTCAAAAGCAATGAGTGGAAACCCACTAATTTTTCATTTAGAAAGTAGCCAAAAAGTATGAAATTACTCCCACACTGTTTTTTGAAAGTCGAAAAATGATTTTCAGCCAAGAAGAATGTGTTGAATGGTGCATTTTTTGCAACGTGATGATATAACTCATTAATTCTAGGTTCGTTCAAAACCAGTTCTTCCAGTGATAATTCTCTGGTTATTATTCCTTCAGTTTTTTTATGAGCACGTTTGTATTGGTCTCGGTATTTTTTTGATAACGCGGCGATATAATCTTCATTAGTTTTCCAACTATCATGAAGTTCAAAAATCATGTTTGGCTGTGTATTAAATTTATACATAGACCCAAATTTAAATTTTGATAATTCATCCGCGCAATCCTGATAAAAATCTTTGAATGAAACAATATGAATAGTAATGTTTTGTTTTTTGAAGTACTTTGTAATTTTATTTGCACATTCCATCAGTATTTCGCTTAAACTTTTAAAATCAATAGTTACATTAAATGCATATCCATTTTGTCCTGTCATCATATTATTTCCTAAAAACAAAACATGAGAAGCAAAGTTTTTAAAAATAAAATTTCTAATATAAGTTTTAAGACATTTGTCTCTATCACCAAAAGAGTCAAGTTTATTCAAATCAAGATATTGTGCTAATGCTACTCCGATTAATGTTTTTTTTTCAAAAATTCCAATATAAAAACATTGCATATTGGCGGGTGAAGAATTTTCGAGAACTTTCAGATATGAAGTTTGAAGAAAAGCATTTTCATGCGCTACTTCATCCCACTCATGAGGAAGATTTGAAATAGCATTATAAATTTTAAAAGAGTGTATATCCAATGTAAAAAAATCGCTTTACAAATGTAAAGCGATTGGTCTATAACTAAATCTTTTTTTATTTAAAAAATTACTCAGTAGCTACTAGTTTTGAAGTGCTTCTATAAATATATTCATTGTAAATATGCCTTCTTGCAAATCTACTCGGAGACTCTGCATTAACCATCTTAATATATATTGGTCTTAAAACACCAAAGTATTCAAAAGAATTTCCGTCTAAGAAAGTTATGTATAAAACACTGTTGTCATAATAAAAATCTGCAATATTAGTGCTTGTTGTGATTCTTGTATATTCTGCTTTGTCTTTTTCCAATGTCTCCGGTGCCACACTTACTAAAAAATGGTAAGCAGCAATAATTTCTTTACTTTTTTCTTCTGCTAATTGTCGTTCTACATCATCCGAAATAGCATCTGGATGCATGTCTTTCATGCAATTTCTGTAAATTGTTTTTAGCTCTTTTAAAGTAGCTGCTTTAGTAACGCCAAGTAAAGTTCTATACTCGACAATTTTTTTCATATTCATAGTTTAAAAATAAAAAACCCACTAATTGTGATTGATGGGTTGATTTAGTAACTTATTCAGGATAAAATTTTGAATTCTTTCAACTGCAAAAGTAGTTAAATTTCAAAAATTATAAGTATTTTTTTAAAGAAACAGCATTCTCTTTAACTATGATTTCTAAAGGAATATAATTAGTTATTTCAATTTCTTCCTTTAATACTAATTTTTTGTAAAGATTATTTATACCTAAATAACCCTGTTCTTCAGGTTTTTGATTGATTAAAAAATCAATATAGCCCTCATTAAGACACTCTAAATTTTGTTGTAATAAATCATAACCTACAACCCGAATATCTTTTAAATTATTCTCTTTTAAATATTTAGCGACAATGTAAACTCTTGAATTTGGAACAAAAACACTATTTATTCCATCAAACATTTTATTTGTTAATTTGTTTGATTCAGAATCCTTGAGACTAATTTCAGAAAATTCAAAATTTGAAAGCTCTTGATTGTTCTTGAAAAACGAATAAAATCCTTTAATCCTTTGTAAATAAACAGAAGTGCTTTCTATCTCGCGTGTTATTTTCATTATCAAAACTTTAGTTTCTGTTTTAATTCCAAAACTAATAAGTTTACCAGCCAAATAACCACTTTGATACGCATCTTGTCCTATATAATCTAATCCTCCAATTTCAGGAATATTAGAATCAATCATCACAATTGGTATGTTTTTAGTTTTGAATTCCTTTAAAAAAATAATGGATTCATCATAAAATATTGGAGCAAATAACAAGCCGTCAAATTCTTCTTCTAAAACTTTTTTTGCTAGTTTTTTGAATGAGGAGGAATTGTATTTATAATAAAAATATTCCATTTTCACTCCAAATCTTTCAAATTCTTCAGCAGCTTTTTTAATCCCCAATACAGGAGCTAACCAATATTCTAATCCTTCATGTTGGGGTAAGAATACTGCAAATCTGAATTTTTTATTAAATGCTAAGTTACTGGCGTAAATATTTCTTTGGTAGCCATATTCTTTTACAATAGCATTTACAATATCAATGTTTTCTTGGGAAACTTGACCTCGGTTGTGAAGTATTCGGTCAACTGTTCCAACAGAAACATTAGCAAGTTCAGCTATTTTTTTTATTGTGATGATGGCAATTAGTTTAAGTTAAGCATCCTGTAAAGTTTACAAATTTAATTTTTTATTTAAAATTATTGAAATAAAGTAATTTATAATATTTTTTATTTAGTTTTGTATTTCCGTGTACGTGCACGATGAATTTTTGTTTTTTTAATATTTAACTATAAACCCTTTATTAATTTAATAAATAAATAGTAAGACCATGTCTAAAAAAGTAGTAACATTTGGTGAGATAATGTTAAGATTAGCACCACAAGGATTTTTAAGATTTTCACAAGCAGACAATTTTGATGTTGTATATGGTGGAGGAGAATCTAATGTAGCCGTTTCATTAGCAAATTATGGAATTCCAGTTGATTTTGTAACCCGTTTACCAAAAAACGACATTGGAGAATGCGCCATGATGGAAATGCGAAAAAGAGGTGTTGGAGTAGATAAAATTGTATGGGGAGGCGAGCGTTTAGGGATTTATTTTCTAGAAACAGGCGCTGTGAGTAGAGGAAGTAAAGTGGTTTATGATAGATCCCATTCTTCCATGTCAGATATCCAACCAGGAATGGTGAATTGGGAAGAGGTGTTCAAAGGAGTAAATTGGTTCCACTGGACAGGTATTACTCCAGCCATTTCACAAAGTTCTGCCGATGCCTGTTTAGAAGCCGTAAAAGTAGCAAGCAAATTGGGAGTTACTATTTCAACCGATTTAAATTATCGTGCAAAACTATGGAAATACGGTGGTGATCGTGAAGCAATTATGACTGAATTAACTTCGTATTGCGATGTGATTTTAGGAAATGAAGAAGATGCCGAGATGCATTTTGGCATCAAACCAGATGGAGCAGCGGTTCAAACGCACGGACATGATGTAAAAGCAGAAGCATTCTTATCAGTTTGCCAACAAATGATGAAAAAATTCCCAAGAGCTAAAAAAGTAATCACCACTTTAAGAGGCTCAATTTCAGCTTCACATAATACTTGGGCAGGAGTTCTATATGATGGAAAACAAATGTTACAAACCCGTCAATATCAAATTACTGATATCGTAGATAGAGTAGGAGGAGGAGATTCATTTATGGGAGGATTAATCTACGGATTACTAACTTATCCTGATAACGATCAAAACGCTTTAGACTTCGCAGTAGCTGCTTCTTGCTTGAAACATACCATCAAAGGAGATGCGAATTTAGTGACTGTTGATGAAGTTAACAAACTTATGGGAGGCGATGCTTCTGGTAGAGTTGCAAGATAAGTAACATGATAGTAGATACATTAAATAACGCACATAAATACTATAATTTACATCCTTCTTTTGCAAAAGCATTTGAGTTTTTACATCAAAATGTTTTAGCAAATCTTGCCGAAGGAGTTACAGAAACTCCAGAAGGTTTGAAAGTAATTGTAAATACCGCTAATGGTAAAACCCAGGAAATAAGTCTATCGAAATTTGAATGTCATGATAAAAACATCGATATTCAAGTATGTGTAAAAGGCCTCGAAACTTATGGATGGAAACCAAGAGAAAAATGTGCAACTCCTAATGGGGAATATAATCCAGATAAAGATGTTCGTTTTTTTAGCGATGCACCCGATATGTTCTTTCAATTAACAGACGGACAATTTGCAGTTTTCTTTCCAGAAGACGTCCACGCTCCAATGATTGGCGAAGGCGAAATAAAAAAAGTAGTAATTAAAGTTAAAATATAAAGTATGAGTTCTATCCAAAAAGTATCGGATGCTATAGTTGCACAAGGAATGCTTCCTTTGTATTTCAATGCAGACGAAACAGTAACATTAGAAGTTTTAAGAGCTATTTATAGAGCCGGAATCAAAGCAGTAGAATATACAAGTAGAGGTGATTCAGCATTGAGCAACTTCACAAAAATGGTAGAAGTAAGAAATGCTGAAATGCCCGATTTATTATTAGGAATCGGAACTATAAAAAACTTAAAACAAGCTGAAGAATATTTTGCTGTTGGTGCTGATTTTTTTATTAGTCCAGGATTTGTTCCAGAAGTGGGTGCATTTTTAAAAAGTAAAGGAGTTTTATACAGCCCAGGCTGTATGACGCCTACAGAAATTATAGCAGCCGAAAACGCTGGAATTCACTTTATAAAACTTTTCCCTGGAAACATGTTAGGACCAGAATTTTTAAGTGGAATTAAAGATTTATTTCCAAAGTTATTATTCATGCCAACAGGCGGAGTGGATACGACCAAAGAAAATATCGGGAGCTGGTTTAAAGCTGGCGTTTCTGCCGTTGGAATGGGAAGCAAATTAATCAGCAAACAATTAATGGATGATAAATATTATAAGACCATCGAATCGGAAACTAAAGCAGTTTTAAGCTTAATTCAATCAATAAAAAATAATTAGATTAAAACAATAGTAATTACAGGTGCTGGTGGAGTTTTATGTA
>CALPPS020000039.1 GCA_943325515.2 Flavobacterium psychrophilum | reverse complement strand
GCTCCCATACCAATAATTTCAACTGGATCTCCTGTGTTAGCAATTCCTGTTTCGATACGACCTGTAGCAACAGTTCCACGACCAGTAATTGTAAATACATCTTCAACTGGCATCAAGAAAGGTTTTGCAACATCTCTTTCTGGCTCTTGAATCCAATTATCAACCGCTTCCATCAATTCAAGAATTTTTGGAGTCCAAGCTGGATCATTATTTAATCCCCCAAGAGCTGAACCTTGAACTACTGGACTATTGTCTCCATCATAATCATAGAAAGATAATAAGTCTCTGATTTCCATTTCAACTAACTCTAATAATTCCGCATCATCAACCATATCCACTTTATTCATGAATACAACAATTCTTGGAATACCAACTTGACGTCCTAAAAGGATATGCTCACGAGTTTGTGGCATTGGACCATCTGTAGCAGCAACTACTAAAATAGCGCCGTCCATTTGAGCAGCACCAGTTACCATGTTTTTTACGTAATCCGCGTGACCAGGACAGTCAACGTGAGCGTAATGACGGTTAGCAGTTTCATACTCTACGTGCGAAGTATTAATAGTAATACCTCTTTCTTTTTCTTCTGGAGCGTTATCAATTTGATCAAATGATTTCGCTTGACAGTAACCTGCATCAGACAATACCTTAGTGATTGCTGCAGTTAAAGTTGTTTTTCCGTGATCCACGTGCCCAATTGTTCCTATGTTTAAGTGGGGCTTGTTACGGTTAAAATTTTCTTTTGCCATTTTACTTAATTTTTAATCTTAGTTTATATATTAGTGTTCAAATTTTACATTTTTGAGCCAACTACGGGAATTGAACCCGTGACCTCTTCCTTACCAAGGAAGCACTCTACCCCTGAGCTAAGTCGGCTTATGCCTAGTTCAGAAGTTAGAATCTCAGAATTCAGAAAAACCAAATTCATATTTCTAAATTCTTTTGGTGGGGAGAGCAGGATTCGAACCTGCGAAGACGTAGTCAGCGGATTTACAGTCCGCCCTCGTTGGCCGCTTGAGTATCTCCCCCTCTTTTTCTATTGTTTTTTTTACCTAAAAAATAAGAGCCGGCGGAGGGACTCGAACCCACGACCTGCTGATTACAAATCAGCTGCTCTAGCCAACTGAGCTACGCTGGCATACACAATAAAAAAAGTCCGCTATTTCTAACGGACTGCAAATGTATGGATTTTATCTTTTAATCAAAACATTTTTTTAAAAATTTTTATTTTATAAATGACTTCTGTTTTTTTCCTTCCATTTTAACAATAATCTTTCTAAAGATTCTGAGGATAACTCCACCGCTTCCTCAAAAGTTTTACACTGTTTCTTAACCATGAAATCATCTCCTGGCACATGAATTTTTACTTCTACAATTTTATTTTCTTTCTCACTGGTGTTATCAACCTTCAAAAAAATATCGGATGAAACTATTTTGTCACAAAATTTTTCAAGTTTACCTAATCTTTCTTGAATGAAATCTACTAGTTTTTTGTCGACAGCAAAATTTACCGCATGAACATTTATCTTCATAATAAAATTTTTATTAGTTAAACATTTCCGAATTACTTTTTGTTTCTTGGATGTGCACTACTATAAACCTTTTTAAGCGCTGCTAAGCTACTATGAGTATAGACTTGGGTAGAGGCTAAACTAGAATGTCCTAATAATTCTTTAACTGAATTTATATCCGCCCCATTGTTGAGTAAATGTGTTGCAAAAGTATGCCTTAAAATATGCGGACTTTTTTTAACCTTCTCTGAGACATTACCAAAGTAGTAATTAATTATTCGATACACAAATGAATCATTCAATTTAACACCTTTAGAGAGTAGAAAAAAATACTCATTATCTATAATTGTTTCTATTTGTGTCCTTTCGGCTAAATATAATTTTATCTGATTTTCAACAATGGAAAGTATAGGGATAATTCTCTCCTTATTTCTTTTTCCTAGAACTTTAATAGTATTGCTTCCAAAATCTATATGCTGCACTTTTAAATTGATTAATTCAGTTCTACGAATACCAGTGGTATAAAATAAATCAATGATTAGTTTGTCTCTTTTACCGTCAAAGTCATCTGTATAAACTAATTGATTCAAAACTAAATCAACTTCTTTTTCAGAAAATGGGATTTGAAGCTTCTTAGGCGATTTCAATGCTTTGTGTTTCAATAACGGACTACTGTCAATTTGTTTTGTTTTGAGTAAAAACTTGTAAAATGCTTTTAAGGAAGAAATTTTGCGGTTAATGGAACTATTAGATAATCCATCGTCTGAAAGCGAAACAATCCAAGCGCGAATTTGAGGGTAGTTTACTTTGATTAAATTAGTATCATCAAATTCACTAGACAAAAACATTTCAAAAAAACCTATATCATTAAGATAAGCTGTCACTGTATGTTGTGAATACTTTTTCTCTAACAATAAATAATCTCGTAATTTATTTTTTGAATTTTCCATAAAAAAACCGCTGACATCAAAGTTAGGAAACTTTAAGTACCAGCGGCTATATCTTATCAGGAATTTAACTATCCTTCGATATTGTCTCTTAAATTTTGAATGTAAGCTGCTTTTTGAACTTGTGCTCTTCTAACTACAGAAGGCTTAATAAACGCCTGACGCGCTCTAAGTTGTCTTACAGTTCCAGTTTTATCAAATTTTCTCTTGTAGCGCTTTAATGCTCTATCAATGTTTTCTCCGTCTTTAATTGGTATAATCAACATAATTTAGACACCTCCTCTCATTTAGTGGGCGCAAAAGTAAATAATAATTATCAATTATCAATTATCAATTATCAATTATTTCACTGCCGGCTGATAATTCTGTTTATCAATAATCATTTTCGACAAAATCTCTCTAAGAATTTCTGAAGTTCCACCACCAATTGGACCTAAGCGACTATCTCGTAACAAACGTGCTAATGGATATTCTTCCATATACCCATAACCGCCTAACATTTGCAAACAACTGTATATGGCTTCATCGGCTACTTTCGTAGATTTTAGTTTTGCCATGGAAGCTTCTTTAACTACGTATTCACCTTTGTCTAATCGAGCTACGGCAGCATAATTAAATAGTTTACAATGCTCCACCTCCGTAGCATGGTCAACCATAGTATGTCGTAAGGCTTGAAACTTATTTATCGTAGTGCCAAAAGCTTGTCGTTGCGACATATAATCTATTGTATAGTCTATAGCATATTCTGCTCTAGCATGGGCATTGATAGCCATGATTAATCGCTCTAAAGCAAAATGCTGCATGATATAAGGAAAACCTTTTCCTTCTTCTCCCATCAAATTAGTAGAAGGAATGACTACATTATCAAAAGCAATTTCAGCAGTATCAGAAGCTCTCCATCCTAATTTATCTAATTTGGTTGCCGAAACTCCTTTTAAATTAGTATCCATCAAAAAAATACTAATTCCTTTATTGCCTAGCTCTGGACTTGTTTTAGCAGCAATTACATAATAATCGGCATAAACACCATTGGTAATAAAAGTTTTAGAGCCATTAATAATATAGGCATCTCCTTTTTTTACAGCTGTGGTTCGCATTCCTGCGACATCACTGCCTCCAAAAGGTTCTGTAATACACATAGCTCCTATTTTTTCTCCAGCAATACTTGGCGCCAAATAATCTTGCTTTATTCTTTCATTGCCTTGTGCATTCAAATGGGTCATAGCTAAATAAGCGTGAGCCCACATGGCAGCAGCAAAACCAGAAGATTTAATTTTTTGAAGTTCCTCTAAAAATACTACAGTATAAAACAAATCCAAATTCAATCCTCCATAAGCTTCAGGATAAGCAATACCGAAGAACCCCATTTCACCAAATTTTTTCCAAATAAAGCGCTCAATGGTACCCGTCGTTTCCCATTTTTCAATATGAGGAACAACTTCTTTTTGCAAAAAGTCTCGCAAACTCTCTCTAAACAATTCGTGTTCTTCTGTAAAGTAAGTTGAATTCATATAATAAAAGCTGATTTATTCGTTAATTTTTTAGAATTCCAAATATAAGGCAATTATTTTTATCTTATCAACAGAAAATCCTTTAATTTTTGATAAATCCTCAATTTTTATATCGCCATTCATACTTCTGTAGGTAACAATTTCTTTAGCTAAAGCATATCTAAAAAACGGAAATGCCGCTAGTTCTTTTATCGAGGCATTATTTATATTAATTTTTTTGAGTCCAAGAGTAGATTTAACATCAAAATACTTGTATAAATTAACCATAACTTCTGGCGACAAACCCCAAATATCGTTAAGTTGTTCTATAGTAGCAAAAGCACCATATTTAGCTTTTTCAGCTAAAATTCTATCGGATATTTTATCGCCAATTCCATAAATTTTCATCAAGTCTTCTTTTGTAGCTTGATTGATATCAAGCACTACAATTTTTTCTGTTTTAGAAAAATCTTTTTTCTCAAAGGGCTGAAAAGTGTTCTTTTTATTTTTTACCCAATCAGGAAATTTAAAATAGGGAGAAATTGCTCTTAGTAATGAATCGGAAACTTTAGTTACCACTTGAAATTCTTCAGCAGAATTAACAAACTTATTTTGTTTTCTATAAGTTAACAATCGGTCAATCTCTTTTACCGACATGCCAAGTTTATAGCCCTTGAAATCGGTTATAAAATTGGGATTAAAAGGATACAGTGTTGGTTTATAATTTTTAGTTAGCAATTTTAGACTATCTATTTCTTTTTGATTAGACAACCATGTCGTTTTATCAATTTGATTATACTCTGAAGATTTAAAATCAAGGAAAAAATAGAGGCCCTGTAAAAAAATAATCGTAAGAAAAAGCAAAATAATTCCAATTCGTTGATTTTTGGAATAACTTAAAAGTTCTTTAAGAAAGAAATTATTATTCATAATGCTAGGCTATAAATCGAATACCGAAGTTCTTTTGCCCTTAATCAAATCTTTTAATCGCAACCAAAAGGCTAGCGTAAGATAAATCCCAAACCATAATCCTGCTGTTACAAATGTGATGTAGATAAAAAACAAACGAACATTTGAGGCCCTCATACCAAGTTTATCCGCTAATCGCGAGGAAACATGGAAACCGTGTTTTTCGAAAAAATATTTTAACAGAATAACAGGCGACATCTAATTATTGTTTTAAAAGTTGTGTTCCAATACTACATTGTAAACATTTTCCATGATTACAATATTCGTTTTTTAACTGCAAGAGCGATTGGGTTTCAAAAGCATTATGAGGTTTAATACCAAAATTAGAAAACTTTTCTATAATAATATTCTTTTCTGGCTTAATAGATTGCATAAGTTCCAAAATTTCTTCTGTAATTTCTTTTCCCAGACTTTTGGCATAAGCAAACCGAACTGGAATAATAGTATTAATAACCAGTAAATCAATGAATGATTTTGAAAATTGTTTTTTCTTATTGGGACTTTTTTTATCAAATTGATAATGTGTTTGCCAATAGTCTGAAACGGTACAATTGAAAAGGGAATAGAGGTCATTTAAATTATTCGCAATTAGTATTTGTGAAAATAAGTTTTGCTGTTGGTGATACAACATAGATAATTGTGCCAATCGTATCGTTGGAAAATTATCAGGTCGGTGTTTAAAAAACTGAACAGGCTCAATGATTGTTTTGCTTAATTGATACTTGTGAGAAATATGCAGAAATCTATTTTTCAAATCTTTGACATACAAATCCTCAACTTCTGTTGGCAATAAATCAGCCATGCCAAAAAGTAAGGCTTCAAGATTTTCAATTTCAAAACTTTCTTTTCTTATAATAGAAAACGGAATAGATTGTGCAATCTTTAAAAATAGTTCGCCATTCGTATTTAATCCAAAATTTTTGGCCAACAGGCAAAACAAAACAGCTTCCCAATCATTGGCTGTTTCTTGTAAAAGTTGTTGAATAGGGCCTGACTTCCTTTCTAATCGCTCAAAAAACAAACGTTCTTGCCAATTTTTCAGTACAAATTCGTCAATTGATTTGATTTGATTTTCACAATAAATCCATGATTTTGGGGATGTTAAAGAGTAATATTGATTTAAAACAGCGCTAGACACATATTCTTTAAGTTCCAATACTGGAATCTCTGAATTGTCTTTTCTAAAAATGGGTGTATCATGTTCCCAAACAACATGAAGAATCACGCTATCATAATTTTCATCTTTCTCATGATGGTGCAAATACCAATCGGAAGACTTGACGTGAATTTCTACATTACCCGCCCATTTTTGATTGCCAATGACAATTTGAGCATTAAAAAAATCTGGTCCAGCTTTTTGTATATATTGACCGCTATTGGTAATAGTTAAAGCATCACCAGAAACTGTAACTAAGTTGGAAAAATCAAACTTTTTATAGTGCCAAACATAATGGAGAAAATCTTCTTTCATCTTCAGGATTTGAGAATACTAAAATAAGAAAATAGCATAAAAAAACAAAACCCAATAATACTATTGGGTTACTAAAATTTTATAACTTATTTTTTACTTTATCGAACTGATAATGTCGTGTTTGGTTATAATATGATGTTTACCATTTCCTAAATCTACTAAAACAGCTTGATTGTCCTTATTAATGAGTTTTGAAATTTCTTCAATTGGTGCATTAGCATTTACGATAGGATAAGGTTTTCCCATAATGTCTTTTATGGGTTTATCGGCTATATCTTTGTCCTCAACATAACTTCTAAACAAATCTGTTTCATCTACACTACCTACAAATCCTGTGGTATCAATTACTGGAATTTGAGAAATCTTATATTTTTTCAATCTTTCAATAGCATGTGAAACCAATTCTTCTGTACGAACAACAATTAAAGGCTTGTCTATATGGTCTCTGATTACATCCTCTGCTTTAGTTATTTCTTCATCCAAGAAACCACGTTCACGCATCCAATCATCATTAAATATTTTACCTACATACCGACTCCCGCTATCGTGAAATAAAACGACAACAACATCTTCTGGTTTGAAATGTTCTTTTAACTGATGCAATCCTTTCACACAAGCACCAGCAGAATTCCCAACAAAGATTCCTTCTTCAAGAGCAATTTTTCGAGTGTAAACTGCCGCATCTTTGTCAGTTACTTTTGTAAAACCATCAATTAACGTAAAGTCAACATTCTTTGGAAGTATATCTTCTCCAATTCCTTCTGTAATGTAAGAGTAGATTTCGTTTTCGTCAAATATTCCGGTTTCATGGTATTTTTTAAAAACAGAACCATAAGTATCAATTCCCCAAATTTTAATGTTTGGGTTTTTCTCTTTTAAATACTTTGCAATTCCTGAAATAGTCCCACCTGTTCCTACTCCAACCACAAAATGAGTTACTTTCCCATCAGTTTGTTCCCAAATTTCTGGTCCAGTTTGTTCATAGTGTGCAATGGCATTACTAGGGTTGTCATATTGATTGACATACCAAGAATTAGGAATTTCAGTCCCTAACCTTTTAGAAACAGAATAATAAGAACGTGGATCGGTTGGTTCAACATCCGTAGGGCAAACAATTACTTTGGCGCCAACGGCACGAAGAATATCCATTTTTTCTTTAGACTGTTTATCGGTAATTACAAAAATACATTTGTAACCTTTCACTATGGCTGCAAGTGCCAATCCCATTCCAGTATTTCCTGAAGTTCCTTCAATGATAGTTCCTCCGGGTTTTAATCGCCCATCAGCTTCAGCATCTTCTACCATTTTAAGTGCCATTCTATCTTTAGTAGAATTTCCTGGATTGAAAGTCTCTACTTTGGCTAAAACCAGAGCATCTATTCCTTCAATAACTTTGTTTAATTTTACTAATGGTGTATTACCAATGGTTCCTAATATGTTTGTTGCGTATTTCATTCGTTTTAATGTTTAATGGACCTTATGCTTTCGCATATATAAATCATTGTAACAATGCTTTTTTATTTTGATTAAAGCAAAGGTATTGAATATAAAAATGATGCTAAATTTTTATTGGAAAAAATTCCATACTATACCAAATCGAATCATAAAATCACGATAAGGATAGTTGGGTGCTGTATAAAAATTGCTTCCTGTCATTCTCGAATTAAAATGCTCTGCTTTTAGAAAAATTCTTGTTTGACGTATACGAGCATTAACAAAGAAATCGACCATAGGGAAATCGCCAACTTTTTTTGTATTCTGCACAAAGGCTTCGGCTGTTACTGGATTATAATCGTTGATGTAGAATTTGGTAAAATAATTAAATATAAATCCTGTTTGCAAATACAATGCTTTTTTAAAGTAGTAGTTGGTAAAATATAGGGAGTTTCTGGTTACGATTTGTGGCACATTTAAAATACCCTCTTCTTGATCAACTTTTTGATATAGTACAGTATTATCTATAGCCAATTTCCACCATTTGAATTCGCGATTCACTTTAACAGCTAAATAGTTGATAGTTTTATCATATTGTTTAGGCGAAATAAGTTGTTGTTGAACATCTGTGGCATCATTACTGAAGAACAAATGATCTTTCAGAGAGCTAATTTGTAACGAAGCATCAAACCATGGTGTCTTTGCTGTGGCTTCAAGGTTATTAATTTTTTCGTTTTTAAAATTATGGAACCAATTATAACTAACGTAGCTACTTTGATATAGATTATAAATATGATCAGGAATTTTACTAATCATTTGGTATTGAAAAATGAACTCATTTTTATCATTCCATTTATAATTCAATTGGGCATCAAAATTTGACATCGGTTGAAGGGAAATAGAATTGGAAAATTGAAATGCTCCATTCCATTTGTTTTTTCTGTATTCATAGTGTCCACCAAATGAATGTATTGCATCATTTAATGATCCTGGAACAACACCGGTGTTTAAAATTAGAATTTTATTGTAATAATAATTATATCTAAAATCTTCTATAAAAAATTGGAATTTACCAAGTAATGAATTTTCATAAACAGCACCAACTTTATTATACAATCTATTGTATCGTGTATGGTCATTGATAGTGCTATTTACATAAGAATCACCAAATCGGTAGATTGTTGTATTACCAACTGTGGAAGGCACAGTAACTTGATTGTATTCAAAAAATTTATTTTCGTAGTTAAGTTGATGGGTTATATAAAGATTATTATTTCCTTTAGAAGGATTAATTCTGTAGTTGTGGTCAAAGAATATCCTTTTCCCTTTAATAAATGATTTTGCATCTTTTAAGTAAACTTCCATTCGTGCCCTATTAGTAAAGGTAGCGTCACCACTTTCAAAATCTTCAAGAGTTGTAATTCCTCCATTCTCACCATTTAGAAAATCTTGACCCGTAAAATGAAAATTTAAAAAGTATCTTTCATTCAAAGAATTATAACTAGTGGTAAAACGAAAGTTACCTGTACTCGATAATTGATTGACATATTTCCCCAAAGATCGCAATCCTTTGAAAGCTATCGACATATTAAAGCGTTCCGAAGTATTAACCGTTATAAAAGCATCTACTGATTGCCCTTGTTCCATAACTGTCTTAAAATACAACTCGGTTACTGGAGTGGCTACAGAATAATATTTTATATCATTAACGCCTAGATAATTGAATTGCTTTCCAGAGAAACCAATTTCAGGAAATGAAGTGAAGCTTTTTAAACCATAATCTAAAACAGCATAGGTTTGCCCTTCGTTAGCAAAAGGTAATAGCCCAAAAATATCTTTACGCAAATAGTTATATTCATATTCCTTTTTGATGGTAAGCGACGTATCAACATAAGTTGTATCTCTTTGTAAGGCAATTATCCTATATTGATTAAACGTAGCTTTTGGTGCTTTTTGGGGAACATCATTTAACGATGATGCTTTGATTGGTTTCTCTCCCTTTTGAACTTGAGAAATTCCAACAGAAAACATCAATAAGAAAACAAGTAAAAGGTTGTTTTTCATAGGTATAAATTTCAAAGCAAAAATACACAAAACTATTTGTAATAAAGTCATAAAAAAACCACCATAAAGGTGGTTTTAATTACTTCCAAAAGATTTATTCTTTTATAAATTTCTTGGTTATAGATTTTCCGTCAGAATTGAATGTAACAAAATAAACACCTCCTGATAAATTAGAAATATCTATTTGATTTTGACTTAAAGTGTTTTTTCTATTATAAACTTCTTTACCTGAAATATCATTAATAATTACTGATGAAATTTCAATATTGTTCTTTGTACTAAAGTTAAGAACATTAGATGCTGGGTTCGGATAAATAAAAATGCTATTGTCGTAATCATAATCTCGAGTATTCAAATTTATTCCTGTTGTTCCGTTGGCTATCAAAGAAAAAACTTGAGATCCTCCACTTAAAGAAGATCCTTTATGACTAACCTGGATGGTGTAAACGCCCGCAGAAGCATTTTCAATTTCAACTTTTTCTATATTGTCAACATTGTTGTCTGATACATTAGTGGCTATAGCTGAGGGATCACTCGGATTTAATTTCCAAGGATAATAAGGAGCACCATCTTTAAACACTTTTAAATCAAGATTATTAATAAGCACCGGATTTCTGTTATCCTCGGCAGTATTAATATTTACTGGAGCCGATGGATCAGTCCAACAAATACTAACTTTTAATTTTTGAGGATTATTTAAAGTAATATTTTTAACGAATACTTGACCACTCACTAGAGTGTTTTCTTCTAGGATAGCTGTAGTTCCTTTTTGAGAAATAAGTTGTGCCGATTCCTCTCCATTAGCAAGCCCCCAACCAAATTCATAATCAGGACCAGCCTCAAAACCTGCTTCTTTTGCTGTATGACATAACAAACCTCTTACCGTTGAGGCTCTCATATAAGAATCCGTATTCAAATTATTATAATGTTTTTGTAACAATACTATTAGACCAGCTAATCCCGGTGCTGCCATAGATGTTCCTTGAAAACTTGCATAAGCAGTATTATTTGTAGCAATACAAGAGGATACGTTTACACCTTTTGCCGAAATATCTGGTTTAACTCTACCATCATCTGGTGGTCCAAAGTTACTAAAGGAACTCATAGTTACACTACTAGGATCAAAATATTCTTGAACCTCTTCAACGGCTGCAACTGATATAGCATTTTTAGAAGTAGACATACCAGTTAACAAATCATAACCGTTTTTCAAATCCAACTGAGCTACGGAACTATCCGTTCTATCATTTCCAGCAGCAGCTACAATTTGATAATATGGATGAGCCACAGCAATTAAATCCATTTGTCTCGAAGTCGAATCATATTTTCCAAATAAGGCATTAGTTAAATTAGAAGCAACGTAACCATAAGAATGATTAGAAACTAAATAACCATCCGAAGCAAATGTTTCCATTTCGACAGTATCATCTTCCCAACCATAAGTTTTAGCACTAGCATTATAAGCCAAACCTCTTCTTGAAGCACTAACACCCGCTGCCACCATAGTTCCTGCAACATGAGTAGAATGATCACTTAATGCAGTTTGAGAATCTCCCAAAGTAATCTTACCTACCAACTCTTGATGAGTAACTCTAACTTTTCCACCATCCCATTCCCCCGCAGTCATACCACTACCAGTTACATTTAAACCTAATGAACCTGAAGGATACAGTGTACTTCCTCCAATAGTAGTAGCAGAACCTGCATTGTCTATTGTATAAAAAATTGGTAACCCGTTAATAAATCTTTGCAATGACTTTCTTTCGCTATTAACAAAACCATACCTGCTTTTGTACAAAAGAATTAATAAATCTTGTTCTGACTTGAACTGTGACAACTCTTGACGAACAAGGGCTACCATTTTAGGATCACTAAAGGATTGTATCTTTTCTCGTTCTTTAGCAGTTTGAGAAAAAACAGTTACCGAACACAAAATAAAAAATATTACTGTTTTCATATTTTATAAAAATTAAAAAAACCTTTTTTTAAATAAAAAGGTTTTTGTTAATATAACTTCAATTAAATTTTAAGTAGTATACTAAAATTTGGATATTGCTAAATCATGATAAGCACGATAAGGAGATATAACTCCTCCCTCAATAGAACTCAGAGTAAATCTAACCAACTTTGGTGATCCATTTGCTATGTTATCATAATTTCCAGTTACTTTAATATAACCATTATAACTTCCTGCTGGAATTTTTAAAGTAGCGGTGTCAACCGTAAAATATCCAGACAAATTAAGAGACGTTGATGGAAAAGTAGTAGTAACTAAAAATGTTCTATCAATGTCAGATACACTAGTAACATTTACCTGAAGTAATGTTGAATATGTAGTCAAATCAGATGGGTCTAATTTAAGTGAAGAACCTTGAGACTCAAAGTTGGCAACCGTTGTATTAGCATTACCGTCAAAAGTAACCTTGTCTTCTTCACAACTTGTAAATAGGCTTACTAAAAAAGCACATAGTAGCAAATTAAATATTTTTTTCATAATTATAATTTATTTTTTAATAACCAGGATTTTGTTGCGTTGCAATTACTGGATTAGCCTGAATCTCACCAGAAGGAATTGGCATAGTTAATCTATGGTCAGTGTTAGAAAAGAAACAAGAATTGTTAATCTCACAATCTCTTTTATCCCTTTCAAAACTTTTATCAGCTTTAACACCTAAACGCTTCATGTCTAAATAGCGGTGACCTTCATAACAAAGTTCAACTCTTCTTTCTAATAAAACATCTGCCCATGCAACGGTGGCATTAGCATAATTAGGCGTAGGAGCAGTTCCAGTTGATCTACGAGCTTGTCTTAAAGCCTTAATTGTAGCAGCAGCACCCGTTAAGTTACCAGCGTTAATTTGACATTCTGCTTTGATAAAATACATTTCAGACAATCTGAATACTTTGATATCATTCAATAAGTTATATCCCTCAGAACCTGGATATTTATTAATACATATTATATCTTCATTAACATAATCTTCACTATTAACATAATCAGGACTAATCAAAGAGAAACTAGTACCACTTAAATTAACACAAACTTTTTTTCTTACGTCATAGGATGCTGAAGTATTGTTTGGAGAAGGGAACTTATTAAATAAAGACCTACTCATTTCAAAAAAAGGAGAACCCGTTCTTCTAGTGTTAACACTGGCCCAAGTTTGACCTATTCTAGAGTCATTAATCGATTTCTCTATTTTGAAAATTACCTCACCAGTATAAGATACTTCATTAGCATCCCAAATTTTTGGATAATTAGTAGATGATGTTAAAGTACCGCTTGCTATTAAGTCTTCGGCGTAAATTTCTGCATTTGCATAATCACCTCTGTAAAGGGCAAACCTTGCGCGTAAAGCAGTAATAAATTTTCCAGTTACGAAAGTAGGAATAGCAGAATCAAATGGTGGAGTAGAGCCTAAATTAGCCTCTGCAAAATCTAAGTCTTCATTCATCAATGCAAATACATCACTATTCTTACTTCTTGGTAATCCTTTAGCAGTATAATCAGGTACATTAGTAAATAAAATTACACCTAAAGCATCCGGATTAGTCATGTCTGTAGAAAAATAAGCTTCTAACTGAAAATAACAAAATGCTCTTATGGCTCTTGCTTGTGCCAAAATCCCATTGTATTCATCAATATTATCTTCGGCATCAGCAACAGTAAGTGCCCCTTCCAATATTCTATTACAAGAATTGATACATCTGTAATTAGAATACCATATAGAAGCAGCATCGTCTGAATTGGAATTCAAAATATAACCATAACTACCATCGTTTAATCCTTGGCCACCATTTGCTACACCAATAGCAACTTCATCAGTAAATATTGAAGTAAAGGCAATTCCATTTTCATAAGGTATTGAACCATATAAACCTATCAAGTTTTTACGCAAACCATCCATGTTTTTGAAAGTCACAGACGGATCTAAATTCCCTGGCTGAACAATATCAGTAGCGTCGTTACAGGACAATATAGTACACAATGTACTAAATAATAAAATAATTTTAAGTTTTTTCATATTGCTAATTTTTTAAAATTGTAATTCAACTCCAAAAGAAAGAATCTTAGGTGTAGGATATTGGTATTGATCCGCACCTCTAAAACTACTTTCTGCATCCCAACCTCTCCATTTTGACCAGGTAACATAATTCTCTGCCTGGGTAAATATTTTTAAAGAAGTAATAAACGATTTACTCAAAAATTCTTTAGGTACATTATACCCAAAACTCAAATTTCTAAGTCTAACATAAGAAGCATCTTTTAAGTTTCTATCTGAACTACTATCTAATGATAAGTTAGTTGCATTTAAACTAGGGATGTCAGTAATTCTGTTATCCGGTGTCCATGCTCTCAATAAATCTGTTGAAACATTAAATGTCCCTAGATTTGTTGGATCTTGTAATCCTGATAAATCATAATCAAAACGATACACTTCGGCAGCAAATGTAAATTGACTTGTTAAGTAAAAACCATTGTAAGTTGCATCAAATCCAAAACCTCCTTGGTATACAGGAATGCTTGATTTACCTGTAAATACTCTGTCATCAATTGGATTTGGATTTTCAGTAGGTACACCATCTTTATCTAAGAACAATAAATTACCATTTGCTGGATTTACTCCTGCATAACGCACTAAGTAAAACTCGTTCATTACATGTCCATTCTGAAGTATAGTTAAACCATTATCAATTTTACCAGAATCATTTGACAATTCAACGATTTCGTTTTTATTGTAGGAACCATTTCCTGTTAGAGTCAAATTAAAAGCGCCTGCATCCAAATTCTTGATTAAAGCATATTTCAAGCTCAACTCAATTCCACGATTTCTCAAGGAACCTTTGTTTACCGTAATTCCAGAAGTCCCAGTTGGACCAGATAATGGTAACGTTTGAATCAAATCTACTGTTTTCTTTTCATACACATCAAGAGTACCACTTAATCTTCTTTTAAACATTTCAAACTCAGCTCCTAAATCAAGTTGTCTGGTAGTTTCCCATTTTAAATCTGGATTTCCAAGACTTCCAAAAGCATAGCCATATAGAGTACCATAAGCTTCTCCTTCAGCTGCTAATGTATAAGCAAGAGAACCTCCGTTAAAGTTATTTTGACCACTAATCAATTGGTTACCAGTTGTACCTATGGAACCTCTTAATTTTAGAGCATCAAAAATACCCCCTTCCATGAATTTTTCTTTGTCAATATTCCATCTTCCAGATAAAGACCAAAAAGTTCCCCATTTATTACTACCAATAAAACGATAGGAAGCATCTCTACGAACTGTAGCGCCCACTCCATATTTTGAGTTGTAATCATAATCAGCTGAACCAAAATAAGAGAACAAACCAGACTCTAATTGTAATGACCCAACTTCTGGTAAATAATAGTTATTACCATCATTTTGGAAAGGAATAAATCCTGATCCATCTCCTGGAGAAAAGAATGCTGGATCCAATCCATTTTGAGTGTAACTAAATGAATTAAAATGCCCTTTGCTATATTCCACAAAGACAGAAGCTGATAAACTGTGTTTTTCAGCAAAGGTTTTAGAATAATTCAAACTCGTGTTAGAGTTAAACTGAAAATCTCTTGAATAACCTTGTGATTGAAAACCTGTTTCTTCTGTGTCATTTTGGAAAACCAAAGAGTTGAAGGAACCAGGACTTTGAACAGTTAAAGTAGTTCCTTGAGTATAATCAGTTCCCGCGTATAAACCTAAAGTTAAGTTGTCAGCAATTTGATAACTCAAATCCGCAGCTAAAATCATTTTAAACTCTTCACTTCTGTTAACAAAAGTTTTAGTTTTATCAATCAAAAATAATGGTGTTAAACCAAGTGTGCCTTGCAAGTTGCCATTTAAAAGCGCTCCTGTTGAAGCATACTCATTATATACTTGTTGCGAGTTGATGTAATCACCAGCAGAAAGGTAAGGTAAACTATTATTGGCTCCCAATACATAATTTTGATTTACACCTCCTGTACCAATTGAAGTTGCAGTATTATTTTTAGAAAAGTTAATGGTTGTTGAAGTTGAAAACTTGAATTTTTTATTAGCCGATTGACCATCTAAATTACTTCTGAAGTTAAATCTATTCAAGCCTGTATTCTCTAGAATACCGTCTTGTTTAAAATAACCAACGGATGTAAATGAAGAAAGCCCTTCGCTTCCAGTCTGAATACCTAAAGAGTGACTTTGTGAGGTACCTATTCTAAAAAATTCATTTTGCCATTTAGTATTAGATAATGATCTAGTTTCACCCGTTGCATCATCAATATAGGTTTGAGAATTAATTTGGTCATCTGTTAGAGTAGAACCAAAAGTACCAGTTTGAGCAATAACATCGTATGCTTTTTCAGTTTGCAACAACTGTTTAGTACTCATTAATTTGTACTTGTTTTGTTGAATTTCAGTAAATCCAGTAGTGCTAGAATAAGATATTTTTAATTTTGATTTAAAATCAGCTCTTCTTGTTTTAATTACTATAACCCCATTAGAACCTCTATTTCCATAAATAGCAGTAGCTCCTGCATCTTTTAATACAGAAACAGTTTCGATATCATTAGGATTCAAACTTCTAAAGTTATCCACATTCATCATTACACCATCAACTACATAAAGCGGCTCTGAATTACCATTAATAGACCCTAAACCTCTTAACAAAACAGAAGTGTTAGCACCTGGCTGACCACTACCTGTTGCAATATTCAAACCTGCAATTTGACCTTGCAACGTTTGCAAAAAAGACGCATTAGGCCTGTCTGTAATTGTTTTGCTAGTAACAGTCGTAGTAGCATTGTTTGACTTTGCTTTTACAGTAGTTTTATAACCCTCAACAACAACTTCTCCTAATTGGATACCATCTGATAGCACAACTTTATAGTTAGTAGCAGCACCAATCGTTAATGAGGAAGTGTTATACCCTGTAAAAGAGAAAACTAAAACCTCTCCAGTTTTTGCTTTAATATTGAATTTACCATCAAAATCAGCTTGTGCACTTCTTGTAGTTCCTTTAACAACAATATTCACACCAGGAAGTGGACCATTTTTATCTGAAACTACTCCTGTTACAGTTTTCTCTTGTGCAAACGAAAGCTGCATTGTAAACGCTAGTAAAAGCGTAAAAATCCATTTGAACTTAGATATCATATTTAATTTATTTGAATTAGTTAGTGTACAAAACTCTTAATTATTTATTAATTAACCAAATATTAACAACAAATTATTTAAATAGACAATTGTTTAGCGCTTTTAATATTTATTAATTATTTAATAATGAGATATTTAAATCAAAAAAATATATGGAATTTTTTATTTTCTACCCATTGGATGTGATTAATAAATTGTTTAAAAAGATAATATAGTAAGTTAAACGCAATTAAAAAAAAATAGCAGTCTGAACTTGTTGAATTAATTAAAAGGATACGTTTAGATAAGCTTAATTTAACAATTTAGTATAAATTAGCCATAAAAAAATTACACACAAAGGTTTATTAAAAGCTAATTTCACCCTCGTGTTGATTTTAAATATAATATAGAATATGCTAAGATTAAAATTCTCTGATTTTAAAATAGAATGTGGTACGGATGAAGCGGGCCGTGGTTGCCTTGCAGGCCCAGTAACAGCAGCAGCAGTTATATTACCTGAGAATTTTGAGCTAAGTTTACTCAATGACTCCAAACAACTATCTGAAAAAATAAGAGAAAAACTTAAACCCATTATAGAAGAAAAAGCCATTTCATTTTCAGTGACACATTTAGAACCAAAGATTATTGATGAAATTAATATTTTAAATGCATCTATCAAAGCAATGCAGAAAAGCATCCTAAAGCTTAAACCAACTCCTTATTATATTATAGTAGATGGCAATCGCTTTAAACCAGTCAATGATATTCCATTTTCTACTATTATAAAGGGTGACAGTAAATTTATGAGCATTGCCGCAGCTTCCGTTTTAGCAAAAACCTACAGAGATGAATACATGAATCAAATTCACGAAGAGTTCCCAATGTACAATTGGAAAAAAAACAAAGGCTACCCAACAATGGAACACAGAGAAGCCATTAGAAAATATGGCACAACCAAATACCACAGAATGTCATTTCGCCTTTTACCAGAACAATTAAAGTTAGATTTTTGATTTTTGATTTTTGATTTAGAAATAAGGGTTTTCCACTTTCACTAAAAAACTGAGGACTTAAGAATGTTTAATAATAAATTCTGATTCAAAAAGAACTTGAAAATGTTTTATGATTTTTTCTTTCACTTCATTTTCATCAATAGTCCTTCCTAATTCAACATGAAGTGATGTAACTGCCTTACCTTTTATTCCGCAGGGTATAATATTGTCAAAATAACCCAAATCAGCATTTATATTTAAGGCAAAACCATGCATGGTTACCCAGCGGGAAGCTCTAACTCCCATAGCGCAAATTTTTCTAGCAAATGGTGTTCCTATATCCAACCAAACACCTGTTTCACCATCACTTCTTGCTCCTATTATAGTATACTCTGCTAAAGTGAGTATAATGGCTTCCTCCAAAAAACGCAAATACTTGTGTATATCAGTAAAGAAATTTTCTAAATCTAATATCGGATAACCTACAATTTGTCCTGGACCATGGTAAGTAATATCTCCTCCCCTATTTATTTTATAAAAAGTTGCTCCTTTGGCCTCCAATTGTTTTTCTGAGAGCAAAAGATTAGTCATATCGCCACTTTTTCCTAAAGTATAGACATGAGGATGTTCCACAAAAATAAAAAAGTTAGGTGTTGTCAAATCAGGGTTAATTCTTTTTTGAAGTTTTAAATCAACTATTTCCTTAAAAAGCTGTTCTTGATAATCCCAAGTTTCTTTATAATCCTTAGTGCCAATATCTTGAAGTTGGATTTTTTTGTTCATTTTACAAATTGAAGTGGCACAAAGTTACAAACTTTAATCTTACATTACAGATACTGTATGGATAGTCTATGGTTAATGTATGGATAGTGTATGGATAATGTATGGATAATGTATGGATAGTGTATGAAAACAGCACAGGTGTCTTATCGAAAAAGTAATTACGCTAAATATCAAAATACTTTCCATTTTCAAATTCCCGAATTGTCACATTTTCAAATTATACCTATCTTTGCTAGCTTAAATACAATTATATGCAACTTTCAGAACAAGAAATCATCAGAAGAGAGAAACTAAACACTTTGCGTGAACTCGGCATTAACCCTTATCCTGCGGATTTATTTCCTGTGAACATCACATCAAAACAAGTTAAAGACAGCTTTGAAGAAGGAAAGAACGTGATTTTAGCTGGAAGAATTATGAGCGATCGCGATATGGGAAAAGCTTCTTTCGTAGAGTTACAAGACAGCGAAGGTAGAATTCAATTGTATTTTAACCGTGATATTCTATGCCCAGGCGAAGACAAATCTTTGTACAATCAAGTTTTTAGAAAATTGACCGATTTAGGCGATTTTATTGGTATAGAAGGTGAATTGTTTTTAACTAAAGTTGGCGAAAAATCTGTAAGAGTTGATAAATTCACTCTCCTCAGCAAAACATTACGCCCGTTACCCTTACCAAAGAAAGACGAACAAGGCAATGTTCACGATGCTTTCAATGATGCTGAATTACGATATAGAATGCGTTATGTGGATTTGGTAGTAAATCCTCAGGTTAAAGAAGTTTTTATAAAAAGAACCAAATTATTCACAGCCATGCGCTCTTATTTCAATACTGCAGGTTATATGGAAGTAGAAACTCCGGTGTTACAATCAATTGCTGGTGGTGCTGCGGCACGTCCTTTTATTACACATCATAACGCCTTGGATATTCCTTTATATTTAAGAATTGCAAACGAGTTGTATCTAAAAAGATTAATTGTAGGTGGTTTTGATGGTGTTTATGAGTTTTCTAAAAACTTCCGAAATGAAGGAATGGACCGAACACACAATCCAGAATTTACCGCAATGGAAATATATGTGGCTTATAAAGATTACAATTGGATGATGGAATTCACCGAAAATTTATTAGAATACTGTGCCAAAGAAGTTAATGGAACTACTGAAGCAACCTTTGGCGAGCACAAAGTAGATTTTAAAGCACCTTATGCAAGAGTTACCATGACCGATGCTATCAAACAATTTACTGGTTTTGATATCTCTGGTAAAAGCGAAATTGAATTATTTGACGCAGCTAAATCAATGGGGCTTGAAGTAGATGAAACAATGGGTAAAGGAAAATTAATTGATGAAATTTTTGGTGCTAAATGTGAAGGGAATTTTATTCAGCCAACATTTATAACTGATTATCCAAAAGAAATGTCACCATTATGTAAAGAACATAGAGATAATCCAGAATTGACAGAACGTTTCGAGTTGATGGTTTGTGGCAAAGAAGTTGCCAATGCCTATTCTGAATTAAATGACCCAATTGACCAACGTGAACGTTTTGAAGCACAACTAAAATTAGCCGAGCGTGGTGATGATGAAGCAACACAATTTATAGACAATGATTTCTTGAGAGCTCTAGAATATGGAATGCCACCAACCTCAGGTTTAGGAATTGGAATGGACAGATTAATAATGTTTTTAACTAATAACGCTTCAATTCAAGAGGTCTTGTTTTTCCCTCAAATGCGTCCTGAAAAAAAACAATTAGATTTAACTGAAGATGAAAAAGTAATTATATTTTTATTAAAAACAGAAAACAATCAGCCGTTAAATCAGTTAAAAGAAAAATCTACCTTAAGTGGAAAAAAATGGGATGCTGCCATGAAAGGTTTGGCAAAACACGGTTTAACAAAAGTTATTGTAGATGGCGAAAACAAGTCAGTAATTTTGAACTAACTGTTTTGATTATTATTAAATAGATAAAATTTTGTTAACGATTAAACCTTTTAAATATGACCTAGTCATACCCTAATATAAACTTAAAAAACTATAAAATGAAATCAATGATTCACGAACACAAAAAAAACAATTTTAAAATGGTGAGTAAAAAATTAATCGTAATGGCGTTATTAGTTTTTGGATTAACAGCTTTTGCACAAGAAAAAGAAAACAAAAGACCTCGTGGTGAAAAATTTGAATCTCTAACTAAAGAACAAAAAGTAGAATTTCAAGTTAAAAAAATGACCAAAGACTTGAATTTGAACGAATCACAAATTAAGGAGGTAAAAGCTATCACTGTTTTAGAAGTTGAAAAAAGAGAAAAAATAATAGGCGAAATGAAAGAATTAAAAGAGCAAAACAGAAAAAAAATGAAAGAAGAAAAAGTAGCTCTTGAAATTCAAATGAAAAAAATCTTATCTCCTGAACAATTTGAAAAATGGCAAAAAATTAGCGACAATAGAAAAGCAATTTTGAAAGAAAAAATTGCTGAAAGAAGAGGAAAAGGAAAAATTAAAGAGCTTCCTGAAGCTAAATAAAAAATAAATTTTGAGTTTACATTAAAATAAATTATTTTTGGTGTATTATCAAACTAAAATTAAAAAAAATGAAAAAAATATTTGCTGCTCTGACATTAATTTTAGCATTTACAATAAATGCTAATGCTCAAGAAAAAAGACAAGCTTTAACTGCTGAAAAAAACCAAATCAAAAAGGAATTATCATCTGCTGAAAAAGGCAAGAAAGACGCTGCTATAATAACTGAATTCCTAGGTTTAAATACAACTCAAAATGTTGACTTCTTTAGATTATTTGAACAAAAACATAAAATTCTTGAAGATCAAAACATGTCTGAAGAAAGAAAAAAAGAAGTAGCTAGAATTATCGAAGGTAAAATTAGAGCTTCCCTTGATGGATATCAAATTGAAAAATTAGAAAAAAATCCAGAATTACTTAAAAGATTATTAAATTAATTTTTATATAATTTTTAAAAAGTCCCTGACAGGGACTTTTTTTATTTATAGAGTTTTGGCAACTTTGCTTATGGCATTGATGGTAAAATCTAAATCATCATAAGATAAAGCATCTGTTATAAACCAACTTTCATAAGCAGACGGCGCAATATATATTCCTTCATTTAACAAACCATGAAAGAATTTTTTAAAAGTTTCATTATCGCCCTTTTTTGCTGATTGAAAATCAATAACAGGGCTTTCGTCAAAATGAACCGAAATCATTGAGCCTACTCTATTTGTTGTAAAAACAATAGTATTATCTGACAAAACTTTTTGAATTCCTTTTTCTAAATATGCTGTTTTTAGGTCTATTCTCTTGAAAATATCTTTATCGTTATTCAAAGATTCAAGCATAGCCAATCCTGCAGCCATAGCCAATGGATTTCCAGATAGAGTCCCAGCTTGATAAACGGGACCAAGCGGTGCTAAATAATTCATTATTTCGTTTCGAGCAGCAAAAGCACCTACAGGTAAACCACCTCCAATAACTTTTCCAAAACAAACAATATCAGCTTTCACATTATATAATTCTTGAACGCCGCCCCTTGCCAATCGAAAACCAGTCATTACTTCATCAAATATTAATAAAGCATTATATTGATCACAAAGCAATCTTAATGATTGTAAAAAACCTTCTTTTGGTGGCACACAACCCATATTACCAGCAACCGGTTCTATAATGATGGCTGCGATTTCATTTTTATTGGCTTCAAATAAAGATTTAACATTTTCTAAATCATTATAATTGGCAAGCAATGTATCTTTTGCTGTTCCTTGTGTAACTCCAGGACTATTGGGTGTTCCAAATGTACTTGCGCCACTACCGGCCTGAATTAAAAACGAATCAGAATGGCCGTGATAACAACCTGCAAACTTGATTATTTTATCTCTTTTAGTAAATCCTCTTGCTAAACGAATAGCACTCATACAAGCTTCTGTGCCAGAATTTACAAATCTAATTTTATCAATATTAGGCACCATTGAAATAGCCAACTCAGCAATTTTGGTTTCCAATTCTGTTGGCATTCCAAATGAAGTTCCGCTTTT
>CALPPS020000038.1 GCA_943325515.2 Flavobacterium psychrophilum | reverse complement strand
TGATTGTTATTTAAATAATAATCATAACCAGCCCAAGCTTCGTCTGAACCTTGACCATCTAGTAAAACTTTTACTCCTTTTTGACTAGCAGTTTGGAAAATTTTTGAGTAAGCAATAGTTGGAATTCCGCCATAAGGTTCCGCTTGATGTAATGCCATTTTTAATGATAATTCTGGAATCTCAGAGGGAGAAAGTGAACAGATAGTAAGATGAAAAGGTCTGTTCTCTAACATGGCTTTTACCCATTTTATTTCATCATAACGTTCATCATTAGTTATAAAAGTAAAAACTTCAACGGCTGATTTATCAATATTTTGTTGATCAATAAGTGCCAAAAGCGTACTAGAGTCCAATCCACCGCTAAGATTAAAACCAACAGGAACATCAGCTCGAAAACGAAGATTTATGGCTTTTAAAAGTAAATTAGTAATGTATTCTTCCTCATTCTTATCAAATTGATTTTGTAATTGAGCAATACGTTTTTCAAAATGGTACCATTTATTTAATTGTAAATTATTACCTTTCAATGTCAAGGAATATCCTCCTGGCAACTGTTGAATTTTTTGCCAAAAAGTATCATCGGGCAAACCATAACTGCCCTCTGAAAAAAAGTTGAGCCAAACAGCATCGTTAGGCACTCTGTTGATTTCAGCTGCAAAAAGCGTATTAATTTCGGAAGCAAAATAGAAATTAAAATTATCAAAATAATAATAAAACGGTTTCACACCAAATCGATCGCGAGCAGCAAAAAGAGTTTGTTCTTTTTTATTCCAAATAGCAAAAGAAAACATACCATTGCATTTCTCCAAACACTTTTCTCCCCATTGTATATATGCATTTAACAAAACTTCTGTATCCGATTGAGTTCGGAAGTGATACCTTGACTGAAGTTCTCTTTTTAACTCTAAATAATTATAGATTTCTCCATTGAAAACCAAAATAAAATTTCCGCATTCACTAGTAAAGGGTTGATTGGCATTACTAGACAAATCAATAATACTTAAACGATTGTGTCCTAAAACGAGTTTATTTTCTTCGCAATAAAAATCCGTAAAATCTGGACCCCGATGTGCTTGGGTTTCCAACATTCGTAAAATAGTTGGCTTGGTAGCACTTTGACCAATAATTCCAGCGATGCCACACATTTTAAAACTGGATTTGAGTGAGCAAGTTTTCGGCCATTTCCCAATCTTTCATGGTGTCAATATTCACATAAAATTGTGGATTACTTTCAATATAAGCAATTGATTTTCCATAAAGACTGCCTTTCTTAATTACTTCTGTTCTAGTAATATATATAGAACCATCGCGATGGTACGCCATTGGCAATTCTTGTCGTCTAGTAATAATAGAATCTTCTCCTGTCGCTATTTTCAATATTCCATTTTCAATTTCCTCAAATGCCCAATGTGGATTATATTCATATGGAATTGGCAAAACACTTAGTAAGCAATCAGCTTTAGCGGTGATAAATTTATCAATGGCTTGATCAATAAATCCTTTTTCTCGAAAAGGTGTTGTGGGTTGTAATAAGCAAACTGCATCAAAAAATATATTTTGATTTTCAAAAAAAGTAATCGCGTGTTGCACTACTTCAAGAGAAGTTGAGTTATCTTGAGCTATTTCTGATGGACGAATAAAAGGCGGTTTACATCCAGCTAATTCCGCAGCAATAGAAATTTCTTCGTCATCTGTAGAAACAATTATTTGACTGAGAAGTTTAGTTTTTTTTGCATCATGAATGGTATATTCAATCAATGGTTTTTTACCAAGAAGTTTAATGTTTTTTTTGGGAACACCTTTGGAACCACCACGAGCAGGAATTATAGCTAAAATTCTCATTAAAAGGTAATCGTTTTATGAAATTGCAATGGTAATTCTTTTAATAAGGTCGCAATTTGTTCGCCTGCATCTCCACCCCCATAAATAGAGGAATTTTCTCTGATTTTATTAGACAATATACTTGTAATAGCAGAAATAATTGCACTTTCTTCATAATCAATATCAACAACATTATTTCCTCTATCACGTCTATTTTGACGCGAGCCAATATTAACCACAGGAACCCCAAGATAGGCACATTCTCTGATACCAACACTTGAATTTCCTACTAAGCAAAGCGATGAATTTAATAAATTTAAAAAATCAGCTGCTTCCATATTTTTGAAAAAATGAACATTATCCATTTTATACTTTTCTCGGAATGCTCTTATTCCTGTAGAAGTTCCATCGGCACCAGCATCAACATTAGGCCAAAACCATAAAGTTGGTTTGTCAATTTTTTGGATAGCTCTTAGTGTGGCCTCAATATGTTTACGTGAATCTTGGTATTCATTGGTTACAGGGTGTTGCATCACTACCATATAACCATTATCCAAAATAGGTTGTGAACCTACGCCACCATATTTTTCATAAGGATTGAAAGTCAATTTACTGTATTTAGCCACTTCTTGTGCGATGTCTATAGAAGGACAACCTGTATTGAAAACCATGTCTGGATTTTCTCCTAATTGTATTACTCTTTGTTTGGCATTTTCAGAAGCGACGAAATGATAATCAGCCAATTTAGTTATGGCATGTCTAACCTTTTCGTCTATGTTTCCAGTAACTTCTCCACCTTGAATGTGAGCCAATGGAATATTCATATAAGTAGCAGCAATAGCAGTTGCCATAGTTTCAAATCTATCGGCTACTGTTACTACAATATCTGGACTAAGATTATCAAAAACAGTTGACAATTCTAGTATACCAATACCAGTAGTTTTTGCAGCCGCAGTAAGATTTTCTCCTTCTAAAACATTAAACACTTTGGCAACAATTTCAAAACCATCTTTTTCAATATAATTCACAGCACTTCCATATCTATCTAGCAAAGCCGAAGAAGAAACAATGAGTTGCAACTCCAATTCAGCATGATTTTTTATGGCAGTTAGAACAGTTTTAACTCGGCTATAAGAGGGTCTTGCTGTGATCACTACAGCTATTTTTCTTTTGGTACTCATTCTAAATCTTCTTCATTCAAAAAATCCCATTGAGACTTATTAGTTCTTAACTTTTTTCCAAGTACTTTTTCAAAATCAGCAGCAGAAATTCCAAATCCTTTTGGTTTTTTGCTTTCCAAATCATTAAAGGCAATACTATGTCCTTTTGGTAAATTTTTATTAATTGCTAATGATTTTTCGAAGATAGCTTTTAATTCTAAATAACTTTCATTGGTATTTTTATCTATCGGATTAGTTGTAGCGATATAAATAGCATTTACTGCTTCTACTAATTGTTTAGTTTCTTCCATTGTCAGAGAAGCAATAGCATCTGGACCAAATAAATCCCGATGAAAAACCACATGAAACTCTAAAATTTCGGCACCAAAAGCAACTGATGCTATACCAGTTGCAATTTTTGCAGAATGGTCTGAAAAACCAACAGGAACTTTATATCTCTCTTTTAATTTGGAAATAACATTAAAACCATATTGTTCAGGTTTTGTTGGATAATCAGTAGTGCATTGTAAAATAGAAAAATCTACTTTTCTTTTCTTCAAAAATTCAACTGTTTTATCCAACTCTTCAAAACTGCTCATTCCTGATGAAAGTAATAATGGCTTACCTGTTTGAGCAATTTTTTCTAATAAAAGAAAGTTAGTTACTTCCCCTGAACCAATTTTATATTTTTGAATCCCTATTGCTTCCAACCAATCAACTGCCAAATTACTGAAAGGAGAACAGATGAAATCTAAACCTACCCCATCGCAATGCTTTTTAATGGCTTTCCATTGCTCCAAACTGAATTCAATCCTTTTCCAATAATCATAACGGGTAGCGTCTTCTTTAGAAAATTGCACACGAAAAGGCTCATGAATACTACTTTCCGCTTCGGCTATATGCATTTGAAATTTAATAGCTTGAACACCTGTTTTGGATACAGCTTCAATATAGGAATGCAATATTCCTATACTCCCATCGTGAGCTTGTGCAATTTCTGCTATTAAATAAGGTTTTGTGTGCATCAGAATATATTGAAATGGAAGTAAAAATAAGTAATTTTCTGGTTTCCAATAAATTTTAGCTTCGTTTAATTTAAGGTATTGTTATATTCCTCCTTAGTGAATACTTTTCGATTCTTTATTAATTTTATAATATTTAACAGCATATCTTGAATTTTACTCAAAATAATAGGGTAAAATTTAAATTGGATTTTAAGTTATAAATGAGTAAGATAGCCCAAAGAAATAGCAAAATCGGCCTGTGTTTCATTGAGTATTATGTTTCTACAATATAGATACCCTTCTGAAATTTCATTGCAAATTGGAAAAGTTAGTATTTACAGCTTGAAAAGTACCATCTGTTGAACGATGATTGTACTCAAAATATTTCACATCATCATTTAGCAAATGACTTATTTTTTTCACTATAAAAGTAGTTGATCAGAACTGATTTTGTGGAGATGGGTAATTATAATCTATACTTCTAAATGCTAATTTAATTTCTCAATCTTTTAGTCTAAATCTTTAACACTTTAGCTTAATTTTTAACTTAAAATTTGTGTTTCTTACCATTTGTTATTTTAATCTAAAATTTATAAAATAATTTAAATATTATTTTAACAATCTTCTTTTTAAGTCTATAGCCAAAATATTTTTGGTTTCTTTTTCGACATTCGGAACTAATTATTGATTTGTTTATTTGTTTTGGTTGAGAAAGGTTAACCTTTTGAAGCTCTATCATCCAACTTTCAACTTTGTTTCCCATGTGAAAAGCGTAATTATTGTAAGTTGCCAATCTCATTTTACCAGATAAATCTATTGGTAAATCAACATATTCGTATTCAGAATTATAACCAACCAATGTTAATGAAGGTTCTTTTGGTATCGTTGTGAATAACAAATCTCTTTTTATAGTCAAAATTTGATGCGAACTTCCCATAATTGCTTTAATATTATTATACTCAATAACAGGCCATTTTAATTTAGAATTTTGCTCTTTTTTCCAATTAATACTTTCTAGAAACCTGTTATAATTATTAAAGTTTTCTTCAATAGTTTCTAGTTTAAAATTCACCTTTTTTAAAAGAATTTTTTGCATAGTTGAAAATGTTGCATAACTATGTAGTGTTCTTACTGAAATAGGGGAAACAGAGCCTACATTGGGTATTGAATTAAATAATTTTTCTATATTTTCTTGCCATCCATTAACAAATAAAATATCAATATCAGAAATTGTAATAAACTCTTCTCTTGCCATTCGAGCAGCTCCAATTAACGCATCAATTTTTCCAATATTTTCTTTATGATGAACTACACAATTAATAATGCCATCTTCAAATAATTGATTTAAATAATCGGTAACTATTTTACAACTCCCATTATTAACAAGTGTAATTTCACAATCATTGTTTTTGGTTGTAAAAGCAGAATTGACTGAAAGCTTTAATATATCAAAAATATCAGCATAATACCCCTCTAGTTTGGGAATAAATGCAACTATGATAATTCGATGATTTGATTTTAAATCGATTTTATTTTCCTTCTTTTGCGGGTTCATTCCAACTCTCATATCTAATTAATTAAAAAAAAAGCAAATCTCACAATATAAACATTAACACCATAGCCACTAAACATCTAAAGTAAATCTGTGTAAATTCACTGTTATTTTTTTTGCAATTATACTATTTAATATTATATTTTATTTAGTTAAAAACTACCCTTAATTTGTAAAAATCTATACAATGTAATCAATTATAAAAAAATATTTAGACAATATTACTTTTAAAGATTTGCAATGATATTCTTTTGATAATACACAATTTTATTACTTTTTTAGGGATCAACAAAAAACAATTCCATTTTTGTTCGTGATTAACTCATTATTCTGAAATAAACAATAACAAATTATTAAATCTTCCTTTCCGATTTGCAATTTTAGTATAGGGATTATTAATTTATTTATTACATTTCGCATATTTATAAACTTCTTTTTTAGCAAACTTTTTTGTAGATATTCGATTATAAACCAATAATGTGTCATCTTCTATAAACTTTAAATTGCTAAAACTTTTTGATTCATCATAATGATTATAGCTAATTGATGCCATGTTTGATATTGTATTAAATAAATTGTCATTTGTGGTAAGTTTATCTTTATTTTTCTTTAGACTTTCTATTAAATATGGATTTTCCTTACCATATTTATCAGTATACATAACAAACATAGGGATATTAACTTCCCCTAAATATACGTGTTCAGAACCGTATCCAAATTTATTTTTTGAAGAATCATTATCGTAAAGTAGGGTTCCATGATCAGCTGTAAAATATAGCACTGCTGATTTATTAGTTATCTTTATTTGATTAAAAAGCTGAGAAAGAATAAAATCATGATACAAGATTAAATTATCATAATGATCTAACTCTTCCTGTTGTATCGAATTTAAATAACTAATCTTTTTGTAATGATTCGTTTTGAAGGTTTTAGGAATTTCACCATGACCTCCAAGTAAATTTATCAATATGAATTTTGGACTAGAATCTCCATTATCTATTATTTTATTAGCTTGATTAATAACTACATCATCTACAGTATTATCATTAGAATTATTATTTAAAAAATCGGGTTCTTTATCATTGTAAAGGAAAAATATTCCTTGATTAGAAATCCAATAGGTTTTATAACCACATTCTTTGAATAAACTTATTATAGTCTTCTCTTCATAAGGTTTCATTGGATTTTTCGGAGTGGCATCGGTTAATAAGAAGGGAATTGAAGCTATTGTAGAATTACCATTTGAAAAATGTTTATTAAATGAAATCAGATTAGTTTCATTTGTTAAAAAGGGATTGTTGGCTCTTTCATATCGATTAATTTCCCAATTTTTATAACGCATTCTTTCCCCAATAACTAAAATCACAATCTCTGGGTTATTTTTTTTTTGTTGTTTAGTATTAAATTTAAATGCCTTTTGCTTTTTTATTAGTGGCGAAATTTCAGTAAGAAATTCATATTGCAAAATCAACTGATGATAAAAATTTAAAGGAGGTACATTTTTGGTGTAATTAAAAGTTAAATCACTGTTTTGAAAAACGAAAAAATATTTATTGTAATGTGTGCGCACTTCCTTATACATGGGGATTGCAATTACAATATTAAATAACAAGAAGACAAACACACAACTAATTATGATTTTAATCTTATTGATAAGTTTTATTTTATTTTCTATTTGCTTATAAGCCAATACTATAAAAAATAAATACACTAAAAAAAGTGGTATTCCAATGTAAAACTTTAAAACAAATTCCTTTATTTCATTTGAATTACTATTAAGCATAGCAGCAATTGCCGATTGAGTGATAAAACCTCCAATCGAGATTAATGTCATCTGCTCAAAAAAATTGGGAATTAAAATTAATATGGTGAATAAAATCAAGGTTATCTTTTTATTAAAAAAAATATTTATAAAAAGAAGAATGCATAAATTGGCGCTAATATTCATCACGAATTGTGCAACTGGACTTGACCAGAAGCCTGAAACCATGAATTTATTAATAAAAAAGAATTCTGAAATTATCAAAATATAAATAATCCATAAGTATTCTTTAAGCAGAAATTTAATTTTAATGTATAGTATTTTCATATTTGATATTTACATTTTACTTTTATAAATTCAACTTGATTAAAATATGTTTGAGATAAAAATTCTTGACGAATTCTAGAATTTTTTAATTTGTTACAAATTTTGAAATACTGTTTTTAAATCGAGCTCAAGGTAATTTTCCTCTGACTATTCGTTAACCTACTCGCATTATTGCGGATTAATTATTTCGAATACTTGCAATGGCGTCATTTCCTTTAATAAAAATATAATCAGCACTTCCTTCATAATCTTCAACCAAAATTAAGTCAGTACAATTACTAATTTTATAAATATGTTCAAAATCTTTTTCTTTTAGAGAACTTATAATTTTTTTACAAATTTCTAAATCGTTAATTTCTGTAATTAATTCAATTATTAAAATACAATTGTCAAACTTATTAAAAATTTCATCAGCACCTTCTATTACTTCTCTCTCAAACCCTTCAACATCTATTTTTACAATAAAATTTTTACCTATAATATTATCTTTAAAAGCATTTAATTTAGTTACTGGAATACTAATTCTCTCATTAAAATTTGGAGGAAAATTTACTTTTAGGGAATGTTTACCCTTGTTCCATCCTTTATTTATATTTAGTACATTGTTGCCTATAACATCTCCTAAACCCATTCTAAAAGGTCTAATATTTTCAATATTATTTAATCCAATATTTTTAATTAAACTTAAAAAATTAGAAGGTTCTGGTTCAAAAGAAAAAACTTCTATTTTATTATTGATGGTTGCAGCGGTTAAAGAATGAATTCCAATATTAGCACCAATATCAATTAAATTATAATTTTTATTGGCGTATTTTTTTATCAAATCCAAAATAATTTGTTCTGAATAATCTCCAAATAGTATACTGGATTCTATTGCTGAATTATTACTTGAATAAATTTTAAATCCATTAAAAGTTATGATGATTTTTTTATCCCCAATTATAATTTTTATTAACCTTTTTAATCTATCTTTTTTTAAATAAAAATTATAAATTTTAAGAAGAATTTGTATTATTAGTTGTTTCATTTTTTTATCTAACTAAAAATCATATCAAAATCCATTAGGATTTTGCTCTGTTTTTCTGGCACAATCTTTCCATTATTAAAAAAATCGCCATTTTCAACGATTATCTGAAATGCATTTTCAATAAAATCTGCTACCTCATCATCAACAGTCAAAAAGATGGTTGCAAAATAGATTCCATTATTAAAATTATTTCTTGGATAATGAATCAAAATTGATTCAGGTACAAGTTCATTATTAATTTTAACTAAACTAGAGCTCACCCAAGAATACCGTTGTCCAAATTCATCCTCAATTCGAACATCAAATCTAATTCTATTACATGAAATAGTATGATTATTTTGGATATTAAACAAAATATTTAATTTTTGTCCAGAAACTACATTTTGTGATTCATCATTACCATAAACAGTTACCTTTTTAAATTTAACAATTCCATTACCTTTTCGTCCTCTAGAATTTATAAGTTCATTTGAGAATGAATTTCCTTGCAAATACTTAGAAATAGATTCATTAATAGCTCCATCAAATACCAACTGACCGTTCTCAAGAATTATTCCTCTATTACATAAATTCTGAACCGCCCCCAAATTATGACTTACAAACAATACAGTCCTCCCTTCTCCTTTACTAATATCGCCCATTTTACCAAGACATTTCTTTTGGAATTCAGCATCGCCTACTGCAAGTACCTCATCAACAATAAGGATTTCACTCTCCAGATGCGCGGCAACAGCAAAGGCCAAACGAACATACATTCCAGAAGAATAACGTTTTACTGGCGTGTCTATATAACGTTCAACTCCCGAAAAATCAATTATCTCTTCCAGTTTTCTGGTGATTTCTTTTTTTCGCATGCCAAGAATCGCGCCATTCAAATAAATATTCTCTCTTCCTGATAACTCAGGGTGAAAACCTGTCCCTACTTCCAATAGACTTGCTATTCTTCCTTTAACTTTAATTTCTCCTGTAGTGGGACTTGTTACCCGAGAAAGTAATTTTAGTAAAGTACTTTTTCCTGCTCCATTCTTACCAATGATACCCACAGCATCGCCTTGATGTATTTCGAAATTGATGTCTTTTAAAGACCAAACAATATCACTTTGTCCTTTTATGCTTCTTACATTAGTCTCTCCTATTTTCAAAAAAGGATCTTCTTTTCCGAGAATTTTTGTAACAAAAAAACGCTCCAAATCACGCGAAATAGTGCCCGTCCCTATTTGTCCAATTTGGTAGGCTTTTGATAAGTTTTCAACTTGTATTACTGGTCGGCTCATTATATAGTATCTACAAAATTCTTTTCGGTTTTATTAAATAGTAAGATTCCAAAAAATAAAATAAGTACCGTGATTATTGATGAGTAACCGATACTCCAAAAACTAAACTCTCCTTTTCCCAAAAAGGAATACCTAAAGGCTTCAATGATTCCTGTCATGGGATTGTATTCTATTAATTTTGAAATTCCCCCAAATTTTTTCTTTGCTTCACTTAAAGGATAAATAACTGTTGTTCCGTACATTAACAACTGAACGCCAAAGGTTACTAAAAAAGTTAAATCCTTATATTTTGTGGTCATAGCAGTAATAATCAACCCAATACCCAATCCTAACAAAGCCATCAATACAACTAAAAAGGGCACCGATAAAACAGCATAGGTCAAATGAAAAGAAGCATTTGTCTGAGGAAAAAAATAAAAATACATCATCATCAATAAAAACAATAACATCTGTACACCAAATCGAACCAAGTTACTTATAACAATACTTAAAGGCATAATTAACCTTGGAAAATATACTTTACCAAAAATAGCAGCATTGTCTTTAAAAACGGTACTTGTTTTGGTTAAACAATCTGAAAAATAATTCCAAGAAATAATTCCAGCTAAATAAAATAACTGTTGAGGCAAACCATCCGTACTAATACCTGCAAGATTTCCGAAAATAAATGAAAATACTAGGGTAGTAAAAATTGGTTGAATAAAAAACCACAAAGGACCTAGAATGGTTTGCTTATAGAAACTAACAAAGTCTCGCTTCACAAACATGAATAATAAATCTCTATAATTCCAAAGATCTTTAAATCGTAAATCAAAAAGAGAAGTAGAACCTTTTATCACTAAATCCCAATCATTAGCGATTCTTGAATTTTGCATTTCTAAGTAATAATTTATATGTTTTTGAAGGTCTATATCCAACAATTATAATTTGTAAATTTAATCATTTTATTTAAAATTAATAACTTGTAATGATAGATACATTAAAATATATCAATTTATATAGTAAGTTTGCCCTCAGAATTGATTTTTTAATTTTTCTTAAACAATTTAAAAAAATATGTATTTAAAGTATGTGAAATCTTTTTTTGATTTTATAGCAGCATTTATTGGACTAATCATCGTAAGCCCTTTATTTATTGTTGTTACCATACTTCTATTTATTTTAAATAATGGAAAACCTTTCTATTTTCAAAACAGACCTGGGTATAGAGAAAAAATCTTTAGGATTATAAAATTCAAAACGATGAATGACAAGAGAAATAAGGCAGGAGCACTTTTACCTGATTTTGAAAGAACAACATCCGTTGGAAAATTTATACGTAAAACTTCAATAGATGAAATCCCTCAATTGATAAATGTTGTTTTGGGACATATGAGTTTAGTTGGCCCTAGGCCTTTGTTACCTGAATATTTATCTTTATACAATGACAATCAGAAACGAAGACATAATGTGAAACCAGGAATAACGGGCTGGGCGCAAATAAATGGTAGAAATTCAATTCTTTGGACTAAAAAATTTGAACATGATGTTTGGTATGTTGATAATGTTAGCATGTTATTAGATTTGAAAATTCTAGTGGTAACAATTAAAAAGGTTTTAATACCTCAAGGAATAAATGCTACAGAAAAATATACTATGGAAGAATTTAATGGAAAAAATTAAAGAAGTTTACATACAAATATTGGAAAATAATAAATCTCATTTCAAGATATGGTTTTTCAATATATTTGCAAATAATTTAGTAAAACGATACACTAAACACATTACCATATAATGGAAATAGACAAACAAAAAACTAACCGAGTTTATAAAAAGAAAATAAGAGGTATTGAAAGTTACTCATCAATAATATTTAAAACTATTGGTGTTACGCTCATATTACTTGCTATCTATTACTACTTTGATACTGGAAATGGAAATACAATTAATAATCTTTCAAAAATATTATCTAATAAGTCCAATCGTGTTCATGATGGTGGTAATTTAAATTTAAAATTTTCATGGGAGATATTCAACAAACTTTTAGCTTGTTTTATTCCCGGTATCTTAGGGCTTTGTGCATCCATTTTTTATCATAAAAAGAATAAAACTTTATTTTACTATCTAAGTGTTGCAATAATTATCTTTTTGACCCTAGCTCACGCTACTATCTTTGCAAACAATTGGTTGCCAAACTATATATTTTCTTACCATAATTATTATATAGTTTCTGGTTTTATCCTTGTGCCCATTGCGGTTTTTATACTAAATTATTTAACCTTAAAAAGAAGTGAAATTTTAACCTTTACAACTATATACTTTTACGTATTACTCTTTGAATTATTGATTATAAGATATAGTTATACATACACCTATGTTTTTTGTTGTATAATTATTTACACTGTAATAGTACATCTGATTTCAAAGAAACAAGAGGATACTTATAATAACATAGTAAATACAATTTTTGCTTATGGTTTTTTGGCAATATTCATACTTCGCCAATTAATTTATAATTCAAATACTGCTGAATTTGAGTTGTTTTTCAGTATTAATCTTCTGTATTTTTTATTGTTTAATGGTATTAGTTTATCTTTTCTGTTTCAAGATAAAAAACCTGTCTACAAACTGTTTTATTGGATAAACTTGATATTATTTTTATATATAAATGCTATTATACTCAACAAATATTTTACTATAACATACAATATTTTACCTATAATTGGCGTTATTATAGTTAATGGTTTATCAATATATCTAAATAAAAAAACCTCGTTTTTACAAGGCAAAATCGAATCTGTAGAGATCTCTACATTATTGCTTATATCACTTTTATTTACTTTACTATTTCAAGAATATAGTTTTGAAATATTCTTTGGAACATTAGCCGTTTGCTTAATTTTTTATGCTAAAGCGGGTCATAATAGAATTTTATTATGGGCCTCTGCATTCCTAACATTTTTGCTTATTCTAAAATTAGTTTATTTGATTATTGGACTTACCCTAATAATTACCAAACTACAAAGTATAAATGAAGAATTTATTAGTAGTGGATTTATAAATATTGGTATCATAGTATTAGCTATTTGGATTGTGAAAAACAGCTTACAATCAACTAAGTTTCGTGTGTCAAATAAATGGTTAAACCGAGAAAAATTTTTAAATTTCCTGAGCACTTTCAACTTAGTGAGTCTTTTTGTTTTTATAATATGGATAAGTTTTTCGTTGCTCCTTTATTTTGTTGGAGATTTATATTATTCCGTTAGAGTTTTCGCCATAGTTTCTTCTATTTTAGTTTTATACATTTCAAAATATGAAAAAACTATTTATGAAAAAGAAAGTATTAAATTTCAGTATTTAACATTTTTACTTTTTATTATCTTAACATTTATAGGATTCTATGAATTCCCATATACTTTCAAATATGATATTACTTATGAAGGAATTATATCAATTGAAAGCCTATTTCATTTCGCTGAATTCCTTCTCGAAATAGCTTTAGGTTATAAAATTTTAAGTTCATTAATAAATACAAAAACTGAAAAAAGCTATTTTAAAGATTTGATTATTGTTGTAACTTCCCTTTTTGGAATAATAACAGTATGCAAAGAATTTGATTTTATAACTGTATTATATTACACAATAAGTCAGCATACTTTTAAACAAAATGATGTTGTGAGCATTTTAGATTATAATCATATTATACCTTTTTCCATAATTTTATTAATATGTTTAATAATTATTTTGTTGATTGGATTGATTGAGAATAATAAATTTTTACGTTTATTTTCAATTTTTGTAGCCTTTTGTGTGTTGTTAAAAGTATTCTATATCGAATACTTCATATTGACTAAAAATGATAAAATAACCATAATAATTATAACTGGTGTTACCTTCCTTTTAATTTCATCTATATATAGCAGAATAAAACAGAGAAGAAGTAAGAGAAGTAATATTTAATAAATATAGTTTGAAATATTTATTCTAATTGGCTATTTTTATGCATAGCTTCAATTAGTTCTTTTTGAGATTTAATTTTTATCCTTTGGTAAAATGAGGCTACATGACGATCATGATGAATATCGGAACCCACAAAGTCAATTAAATTATTGGCTAATAAATAGTCTGCAACAGTAGTAACCGATTTACCATAATAACCCGTGGTAGACAATAAATTCAATTGGAATAAACAACCAAGTTCTTTTAATCTAAAATAGTCTTGTTTAGAATTGTGATAATACAAATAACGTTCTGGATGAGCTAGTAAAGGGATATAACCTTTCATTTGCAACTGAAATAAAATATTTTTTAAGTCTACAGTAGGATTTAAATAAGACATTTCTACCAACACGATAGTATCTTTTACTACCAATAATTTTTCACTTTGAAAACGTTCAATAAAAGTTTCGTCCATCATATATTCCGAACTAACACTGTGTAACATTTCAGCAAGATGTTTTGGCAATTGATTTTTTGTATTTAAAAAAGTTTCTTGAATAAAATCAGCTGAATTGTCCCAAACATTAGGCATAGTATGCGGAGTTGCTATACATTTCTTTATACCAAGCAAAGACATTTGTTCAAGCAATAGTGACGTTTCTTGAATTGATTGTGAACCATCATCGATATTGGGCAAAATATGAGAATGGATATCAATATATCCATCAGGTAGAAGATCAACCAAATTAGGTTTCTTTTTAAATAGTGAAATCATAGTAAATTTAGTTTCAGAATTCAAAAATAGATTATTTTATCTAATTTATAGTGTATTAGCAGACATTACGATGTAATTTTGCCTAAAAATAAATTCATAGTAGAAAAAAATTAAAATGAACTAAAAAATTATAATTTAATTTTAATTTTGAAAATATTTAATTCATTATAAATAGTAAAATAATTCACAAAATGGATAAACCTAAAATTTGGCTTTCCTCGCCACATATGGGTGGTAATGAAAAAAAATATATTGATGAAGCGTTTTCTAGTAACTGGATAGCGCCTCTTGGACCAAATGTAACAGGTTTTGAAAATGAAATTGCTACATATTTATCCAATGAAGTGCATGTGGGAGTTTTAAGCTCAGGTACAGCTGCGCTACATTTGGGATTACTACTTTTAGGCGTTAAATCAGAGGATGAAGTAATTTGTCAGAGTATGACTTTCTCTGCCTCTGCAAATCCTATAGTTTATTTAGGCGCAAAACCTATTTTCATAGATAGTGAAAAAGATACTTGGAATATATGCCCTGAAGCTCTAGAAACTGCCATTAAAGATAGAATTGCAAAAGGAAAGAAGCCAAAAGCTATAATAACAGTTCATTTATATGGAATGCCATATAAAGTCACAGAAATTAGAGCAATTGCTGATCAATATGAAATCCCCATTCTTGAAGACAGTGCTGAAGCTTTAGGAAGTAGTTATAAAGGACAAAAATGTGGCACATTTGGGGACATTAGTGTGTTATCATTCAATGGAAATAAAATTATAACCACCTCAGGTGGTGGAGCAATTGTAAGTAAAGACAAAAAGCATATAGAAAAAGCAGTATTTTTAGCTACTCAAGCTAGAGATAATGCACCTCATTACCAACACAGCGAAATTGGTTATAACTATAGAATGAGTAATATTTGCGCAGGTATTGGACGAGGGCAAATGGAAATCCTTGATAAACATGTATCTTTGAGAAGAGAAATGCATAATTTTTACAATACAATTTTCAAAAACATTGAAGAAGTTACTCTTTTTTCTGAATTTAATGAAGATTATTATTCTAATTGTTGGCTATCGAGCATTTTATTTAATGATAAAGAAAATCAAAATAAGAATAGAGAAGATTTGAGATTGTTTTTTGAAAAAGAAAATATTGAAACCAGACCGCTCTGGAAACCAATGCATTTACAACCTATTTTCAAAAATGAACCCTATTATGGTGGAAACATTTCAGAAAATTTATTTAAAAACGGCTTGTGTTTACCTTCTGGATCAAACTTATCTAACCAAGACAGACAAAGAATAAAAGAATGTTTAAACAATTATTTCTAATTTATTTTTATATTTGACAAGCCTACTTTTTAAAGTATTATTTTGAAAAAAAATTACATGTTAAATATTCATAAATTAAAGTACTTACCAAATTGGGTAGTGCTTTTGTTGGATATTTTTATTGTTATTTTTTCAGGCTTCATAACATTTTTTATTTTTAAAGAGCTAAATTTAAATTATATTCTTCTTACCCATTTCTATTCTATTGTTTTCTTTTATTTATCGGTCAATATTTTTTTCTTCATAGCACTAAGAACATATTCTGGCATTATACGCCATACGTCTCAAATTGATGCCATAAAATTATTTTTATCACAATTTTTTACTTTTGGAATTATTGCAACTCTTGACTATTTCTTGCTATATATTGGTAAGCCTAAAATTGCAATTTTAACAGCTTCTTTATTAAATGCTTTATTATCACTTGGTTTATTGTTGTTGTTTAGAATTATTGTAAAACATATTTTTGAAAATTTTATCCATAATGTTGAAAATAAAAACAAAACAAATATCATTATTTATGGATTAGATACAAATGCGATTTCGGTGGCAAACGCATTGGCTAGCGAAAACCCTAAAAGATTCAATATAATTGGTTTTATTGATAAAACAAATGAAAATAGCGATAAAAGAATTTTGAATTTACCCATTTTTAAATTAAAAAAAAGTGTCCCATTAACAATTAGATTAGCTGGTGCAGACGCTATAATTATTGCGGATAGTAAATTATCTATCGAAGAAAGAAACAGTATAGTGGAAAGTTGTATTACATACAATTTTAAAGTATATATGGCACCAATAGTTTCAAATTTTCAAAATGCAGAAAATATAGCCAAAGAAATTAAAAATTTTGAAATTACAGACTTACTAGAAAGAAATCCAATTGTATTAGACACTAATAAAATAAAGCACAGACTCACCAAAAAAACGATTTTAATTACTGGTGCCGCAGGTTCTATAGGCAGTGAAATCGTTAGGCAAATTCTCAACTATAATGCTGAGAAAATAATATTGATTGATCAAGCAGAAACTCCTCTTCATCATTTGGTTCTTGAATTAAAATCTATAAATACTAACTTAAAAATCGAAACCATAATTGCAGACATAAGAAATTTAGAGATTTCTGAACAAATATTCAAGAAAACAAGACCAAATATAGTATTTCATGCTGCTGCCTACAAACATGTGCCATTAATGGAAGAAAATCCTAATCAAGCCATATTAACGAATGTTTTAGGAACTAAAAATATTGCAGATTTATCTTTAAAATATAATGTTGAGGATTTTGTTATGATCTCTACTGATAAAGCGGTAAATCCAAGTAGCATAATGGGCGCAAGCAAGCGAATTGCTGAAATGTATGTGCAATCAAAACACTTTAACATTCTAAATAGCAAAATAGGAAATTCAACAAAGTTTATCACCACTAGATTTGGAAATGTGCTAGGATCTAATGGGTCTGTAGTGCCTTTATTTACTAAACAAATAAAGAAAGGCGGACCTATCACGCTTACGCATCCTGAAGTGATTAGATATTTCATGACAATACCCGAAGCTTGCCAGCTAGTACTAGAAGCATGCTCTATGGGCAAAGGAGGTGAAATTTTTATTTTTGACATGGGAAAACCTGTTAAAATTATAGATCTAGCCAAAAAGATGATACGTCTTGCAGGGTTCAAACCTGATATAGATATTAAAATTGAAATTATCGGATTAAGACCTGGCGAAAAATTATATGAAGAGTTACTAAATGAAACCGCAAAAAATATAATAACACATCATGAAAAAATATTAATTGCCATTGAAGCTTGTGAGGACTATATCACCATCAATAAACAAATTTCAACTTTAATTGAAGAGGCTTTTGTAAACAATTATGATGAGATTATTAAAGCTATAAAACAACTTGTTCCTGAATATAAACAAAAAAATTAAATACAAATAATTCCTATAAATTGATTTAAAAAAACAATCAATTATTCTCTCTTTAAAATAGGAATAACAAGATTAATTTTTAAATTTGCAAATCATTTAATTTTATCAATTTTTTTTTTTTGAAAAACCAACTACAGTTCAAAATAATTGTAAATTACAATAACATGAAAAAAATAATATATTTCGCTTTCCTATTACTTACTTTAATTTCGTGTAGTACAAAAAGAGATATTCATTATTTTCAAGATATAAAGGACAAACCTGAAACAAAAGTTATTTACACCCAAAACAATATCCAAATTAATGATATTTTATCGATTAACGTATCAGCTCTTATCCCAGAGAGTGCCTTACCTTTCAACGCTAAGTTCTATAATTCAGGAACAACATCTGGTAATGACAATTCAATGATGTTAAATGGTTATTTGGTGAATGCTGAAGGCAATATCAGCTTCCCTATTTTGGGAAATATACCAGTAACTGGCAAAACAACCAGTGAAGTGGAAGATTTGATAGAAAAAATATTAATAGAACAAGGACAATTAACCAACCCTACAGTAATTGTTAGAGTAGCTAATGCAAAAATAACTATTCTTGGAGATATTTCAAGCCCTGGCACCTATCCTTTTTTTGAACAAAATGTAACCTTACTTCAAGCAATTGGTAATGCTGGTGATTTAAGTATGTCTGGTAAAAGAAATGATATTTTGATTATTAGAGAAGAAAATGGAAAAAGAACCTATGGGCATATAGACATGAGAAAAACAGACTGGTTCAATAGCGAATATTACTATATCAAACAAAATGATATTATTTATGTTTATCCTAATGGCCCTAGGGTACATTCTGCTGGTTATATTACAAATTACACAGGATTATTAAGTGCATTTTTTACCGGTTTTTCACTTTACCTACTTTTGACTAAATAACAATTTATGGAAAACCAATTTACTACCACCCAAGAAAACAAAAATGGTTTCGATATTCGTCTAGAAATCAACAAGTATTTACCATTTTGGTTTTGGTTTGTTGGTTTTACAGCGGCTACACTATTCATCGCAAATTTTTATTTAAGATACACCCCTACTGTTTATCAGAATTCTGCAAAAATCAAAATATTGGATAATTCCAATTCACCTTTCAAAATGTCAACGGAAGGTATTTTTATTGTAGGTAAAAGTAAAGCCAAACTAGGAAATGATTTACAAATTATAAAATCAGATAGAATTTTACAGGTAGTAGCCCGAGAATTAAATTTAACAACTACCTATTATTTGCCAGGAAGAATTATGAATTCAGAACAGTGGAAAAACTGCCCTGTTAAAATTGAATGGCTAAGCCCTGCTAATGAGTTAGACGAAAAATCTTTAAGTATTAATTTGACCATTACAAATAAAGGATTTAAAATTGAGGAGTTAGGGAATAAAGAAATGATTTTTGATAAAAAATACGTTATCAATACTATTCCTTTTAAAATAAAATCAAACACTAGACAATTAGCTGTTTATAACAACAAAAAATATTTGATTCAAAAATTATCCTTAAGTGGAGTGGTTGGTTATTTAAGTGGTAGTGTTAGTGCTAGTGTTTTATCAGACGAAAGTGATGTGGTGGTGCTATCAATGAGAGGGTTAAACCAAGAAAAATCCAGAGACATTGTAAATTGCTTAATTAAAGTATATAATGAAGATGGAATAAAAGACCGACAATTAGCATTTAAAAACACAATACAATTTGTAAATGATAGATTTCAATACTTAGTTAATGAATTGGATTCAATAGAAAATTATAAAATAAGTTATAAGAAAAAAAATGACATGAATTCAATTGGAGAATTTGCCGGTCTAACAGCTGGTAGAAAATCTTCATACGAAGAAAAAATATTGGATTTAGAAAATCAAATGGCAATGTCAACTTTTTTAGGAGTGGGCATTAAACCAGGCACTAACTATAAAGCACTTCCAACAAATATTGGTATTTTAAATGTTGATGTAAATTCATTTGTTAGCGCTTATAACCAATTAATTAGTGAGCGAGATAAATTACTAATCAGTGCAGGAAAAAATAATCCTACGTTAAAAAGTATTAACGAAAAACTACCTGAATTACAAGAAAACATTTTTTCAGCTATTAAACTTTATAAAGAAGAAATTCAAGCTTCAATAAAAAATATAAAAAATATTCAGTCAAAAAATAATAGTTTATACAGTAGTGTACCAGAAAAAGAGAAAATTTTTAGATCAATTGAAAGACAACAAAACATTAAAGAAAGTTTATATTTATTACTACTTCAAAAAAGAGAAGAAGCAGGAATAAATATGGCTATTACGCAACCGTCAGTAAAAGTGTTAGAATATGCTTCTAGTAATGGGTACAAGGTGGCTCCTAACAATAATTCTATCTACTTAATAGCGCTAATAATAGGATTAGGAATACCATTACTATTGATTTTCGCAAAATTCTATTTCGATAATAAAATTCATAATAAAATAGATGTAAAAAACATCGTGAATGATATTCCAATTATTGGTGAAATACCTTTCATAAAAGAGGATAGATATATTCATGTTAATGATCGAACAGTGTTAGCAGAAGCTTACAGAAATGTGAGAACCAATATAAACTATTTACTTCCTGTAAACAACAAAAAAGAAGCATACGTCATTTTTTCTACTTCAAGTATTAAAGGAGAAGGAAAAACATTTAACGCTATTAACTTAGCGTTAATCTTGACACAAATGAAGAAAAAAGTATTAATAATTGGAGGCGATTTAAGAAATCCCCAGTTACATAAATACATCGGACTTCAAAAAGAAAGAATAGGTTTGACTAATTATTTATACAATAAAGAAGTAGAATACAAATCAGTTATAAATAAAAATATATTAGACAATCAATATTTAGATGTAATAATATCAGGTAGCATTCCACCAAATCCTGCAGAATTAATATCTAATGGAAGATTTGAAGAATTGCTTAACATTGTTAAAGCAGAATATGATTATATCATTGTAGATTCGGCTCCAACTTTATTAGTTACTGATACATTATTAATTACATATTTATCAGATTTAGTAATTTATGTAACTCGTGCTGATATGACAGATAAGCATATAGTAGAGTATTCAAGAGATTTGCATTTACAAGGAAAAATAAAGAAAATAGCTTATATTGTTAACAGTGTGGGATTAATATATGTTTATGGTTATAAATACAAATACAATTATAGTTACGGGTATGGGTACAATTATAACTATGGGTATGGATACGGATATGGAAGTGATAATGATAACGAGGAAATAGAAAAAAGCACCTTTGAAAAGATGATTTCTAAATTCAAAGATACTTTTAAAACATAAAATAAATCTTAAACAAAAAAAAGAGAAAATTTAATTTTTCTCTTTTTTTTATTTGTTATATTTAATTATTTTTCCCGGATTTCCAACTACCACAGCATAATCTGGCACGTCTTTTACGATAACTGCTCCAGCACCAATAGTAACCCATTTACCAATTTTTATGCCTTGTCTTATGGTAGCGTTAATGCCTATTTGAGAACCTTCTTCAACAATTACTGAACCAGCTAATGCAGCCATAGGAGAAACATGAACAAAATCCTTTATAATACAATCGTGTTCAACTAATGCGCCTGAATTAATTATAACATGATTTCCAATAGAGGCACCTGAATTTATGATGGCACTTGACATAACCACCGTTCCTTTGCCAACAAATGTGTGAGATGAAACGACAGCTTTAGGATGAATGCTAGTTTTATACTGACCTTTCCAACGCTTAGAAAGCAATTTTCGTTTAAAATTATCACCAACAGCAATAATCAGTTGATTATCTGGATGTAAGAAGTCAACTTTGTTATAATCAAAAACAGGTATTCCTAATAATTCACCATCAATAGGTTTGTCATCATAAATTGATAGTATCTCTTCGTTATTTAATAACAAAATATCTATAACAACTTTAGCGTGGCCGCTACATCCAAAAATATAAATTTTGGGTTTTATAGGTTTTTTGGTTCTATACAAAGGAAAAAAAGAAGTACTATTTTTATCAATTTTCAATTGTTTAGTAAGGTCATCATAAATAGGTTCGTCAATAATAAGACTCCAATTTTGATATTGAAATCTTAAATCCGAAAATCCAGATTTAAATTGAAATAAAGTGTCTTTATCACTACCTCCAAAACCACCCCCTAGGTGAAAAAATTTTAATTTTAGATTAGTTGCTTTAATTCTTGCTTCGTCTATTATTAATTTCATTAATGAATACTTTCCTTCATATTCTAATGAACCAGAAAGATGATATTGCATTATACCATTTGCAATAGTAAAAACAGCTCCTGAATATATTGTATCATTATATTTCGCAAGCAAAATAATTTTATCAAAGCAGGCACTGTTCAAAAAATGATTAAAATAGGCTACATCATAAAAGTAATCTTCTGAGGCAGCAACTTTTTTCATCGTTCTTTTATAAATAGATATAAATTCATTTATATCCTCTTCACTTTCCGCTTGATAAACAACAACACCTTGCTTTCTTAATTGATTTATTTCGTACTTACTAGATTTTCTATAGTGCTTCTTTTGTTCTTCTTCAGGAAGAGTAGTATCAATAGAAACAGTGTCATTAACATTAACTAAGTTGCCAAAATTTTTAAATACTAAACTATTCGACAGTAAGGGATGTAATCTTGAAAAAGCAGTAATAATAGTATTAGTTTTAAAGAAATGCATAAGCTCTTTTTGAAAAAAAGTTAAATGAGCTCTTGTTATTTTTTTAATTTCAATATTACTTATTGGACCGCTATATCCGTAAACAGATGTACAGTCAAAATAAGGTGTTCCTCCTATATTTCTAATCAAAAAAGGGATAGCGATAAAATCTTTGTCAAAATAGGCAACAAATAAAATTGGTCTTCTATTTATTTCCAATTGATGATACGACTGTGTATGATAAAAATCATATTCCAAGGAAGATGATACAATATCAGACCATTTTGTGTCATTAACTTCAATAACTGAAATAGATTTAATTGACATACAATTATTAATATTTCTTATAAATTTATTTAATAGTACTACAAGGATTGTATAAAAGTCAAATGTATAAAAAAACAACTTGATATTAGTAACTAGCAAGTCAAAATAAAAACCCCCTTCAATTTCTTGAAGAGGGTTTTAAAAATTTAATAAAGAAATATTATCGTTTAATCACACGAAGTGTTTTAACTTCTTCTCCTTGGGTGACAACAACGTTGTAAACACCACTTGGATAACGATCTCCGATTTGTTGCTC
>CALPPS020000037.1 GCA_943325515.2 Flavobacterium psychrophilum | reverse complement strand
TTAAAGAATGGATTTTGGGCAAAAAACAGAGCCGATGAAAGAAAACCATCAAGTTTATTTGTGCGTTTCTTTGTCCGCATGGATGATTGTTCCAAGAGAATTTTGTCTGTTGTAAATCCATCTATGACCGAAGCTGATAGAGAAAAAGCAATCAACGCGGAGATTACCAAAATTGAAAAAGAAAATAACGAAGGCGGAAAATATACCGTATCTGTACGTTCATTTTTCCAAGGAAATGAGTTTTATTACTTTGTGTACCAAGATTATAAAGATGTTCGTTTAGTGGGTGTTCCAACAGAAAGTTTAGGAAAATTTGGTGGAGATACAGACAATTGGGAATGGCCACGTCAAACGGCCGATTTCTCTATGTTCAGAGTATATGCTGACAAAGACGGAAATCCAGCAGACTATTCAACAAACAATGTGCCTTTACAACCAAAACACTATTTACCAGTAAATTTAGGTGGTGTAAAAGAAAACGATTTTGCAATGATTTTGGGCTATCCAGGAAGAACCAACCGTTGGATGCCAGCAGGAGGAATTGAGCAAAACGTAAAATTTGCATATCCAGCATGGGTTGAAGGTGCCAAAACCGGTATGGACAATATGAAAAAATATATGGACATGAGCGATGCACTTCGCTTAACCTATGCTTCAAAATATGCTTCAACTGCCAATTATTGGAAAAACCGTCAAGGAATGATTGATGCTTTGAGCAAATTTGGAACTGCAAAAACCAAAGCAGTACAGGAAACTAAGTTTGATAAATGGGCAAACAAGTCGGCTAACAAAGCAAAATATGGAAACGTAATTGCAAATATCAATAAGTTCTATGCTTTGACGAATGAAAAGTCAAGACACGATAACTACATGCAACAACTATTCAGAACGACTGCTTTTGGAACTATTGGTAGAACACTAGGAAAACAATTGGATACTTATGTAAAAGCTGATGCTGCAAAGCGTGCTCAATTAGCACCAGCTATTACTGAAATGGCAGAGGAAATGTATAAAGAAATGTATATTCCAGCTGAGAAAGATTTATTGGCGGCACAATTACATTTATATGCAACGAAATCTACGGGTTATAAAATTGCTCCAATGGTTGAGAAGATAGGTGCAGCTAATAACAATGATTTTACTAAATATGTAAATGCTGCAGTTGATTTAAGTATTTTTTCTTCTGTTGACAAAATCAAATCATTCCTAGAAGTGCCAAGTCAAGGCATGCTAGATAATGATCTAATTTATGCTTTGTCAAATGATTTATTAACTCATTTTGCTACAAAATCAGATGAAATAGCAAAAGCTCAAAATGATTACAGTGCTTCTTTCCGATTGTTAGTGGAAGGTTTGAGAGAATCAAAAATTGGTACCATCAAATACCCTGATGCAAACTCTACTTTGCGCTTAACGTATGGAAAAGTACGTGCGTTGCCAGCAGACAAAAGAAATCCAGTAGCCATAAACAATTATACAACCTTGACTAGCCAAGTTAAAAAGTATAAAAAAGGCGATGAAGAATTTGATTTACCATTGCGTGTTTTAGAAATGGAAAAAAACAAAGACTATGGTCGTTATGCAGACAAGGATGGTTCACTTCACGTAAATTTCTTGACGGATAATGATATTACAGGAGGAAACTCTGGTTCACCAGTATTAAATGGAAAAGGAGAACTAATTGGTCTTGCTTTTGATGGAAATATCGAGGCAATGGCTGGTGATGTAATTTTTGATAACAAACTACAAAGAACTATAAATGTTGATATTCGCTATGTACTTTGGGTAATCGAGAATTTATCAGGTGCCAAACATATAGTTGATGAAATGACATTAGTAAAATAATTTTCACTTGTTTTTATTTTAAAAAGCGTCCTGAATTTCGGGACGCTTTTTTTATTAGTATAACTTAGATTGTGTATGAAATTAATACAATTAATAGCTATCTTTGTTTTTCATAATTTAAGAAAATGCTAATGAAATGGATAATCAAAATCATATTCTTACTTCCTTTTATGGTCTTTCCCCAAAGTAATTTTGAGAAAGCAGAAAAGCTATTTTCTCAACAAAAATATAGTTTGGCTAAACCTATTTTTGAAAATATTCTTAAAGAGAATCCTAATCATCTTAAAACATTAGAATACATAGGTGATATTGAAGGGGCAAATAAATCTTGGGATAATGCCATGATGTATTATGGAAAATTGAAGCGATTAAACCCAAAACAAGCGGATTATTATTATAAATATGGAGGTTGCTTAGGGATGAAAGCTAAAGATTGTAACAAATTCAAAGCTTTAGGAATGATAGATGATATAAAATTCTCATTTGAAAAAGCAATAGAAATTAATCCAAATCATATTGGAGCGCGTTGGGCATTAATAGAGTTATACCTTCAATTGCCTGGAATTATTGGTGGCAGCGAAAGAAAAGCCAATAGCTATGCTAATGAATTGCTAAAAATTTCTCCAGTTGATGGTTATCTTGCCAAAGGACATATTGCTGAATATTTTGATCGATATGCAGAAGCTGAAAAAAATTATACTAAAGCAATTTCCATTGGTGGCTCAAAAACAACCTATCAAAAATTAGCCAATCTCTACAAAAACAAAATGAATCAACCTGAAAAAGCAAAACAGTTGTTGGAACTTTATCAGGAAAAAATCAAATCATAATTATATGCGTACACATTTCATAGCTATTGGCGGCGCAGCCATGCACAATTTAGCATTAGCATTACATAATAAAGGATATCAAGTTACAGGAAGTGATGATGCTATCTTTGAACCTTCCAAATCAAGATTGGAAAAAAAAGGATTATTGCCAATAGAAATGGGTTGGTTTCCCGAAAAAATAACAATCGATATTGAGGCCATCATTTTGGGAATGCATGCCAAAGACGATAATCCGGAATTACTAAAAGCTAAAGGACTTGGGCTGAAAATCTATTCGTATCCAGAGTTTTTATATGAACAATCCAAAAATAAAACCCGAGTCGTTATTGGAGGTTCACACGGTAAAACTACTATTACTTCTATGATTTTACACGTGATGCATTATCACAACATCGAAGTAGATTATATGGTTGGAGCACAACTTGAAGGTTTTGATACCATGGTTCATTTAACCGAAGAAAATGATTTTATTGTTTTGGAAGGCGATGAGTATTTGTCATCGCCTATAGATAGAAGACCAAAATTCCATCTCTATCAACCTAATATTGCTTTGTTATCGGGTATTGCTTGGGACCATATTAATGTGTTTCCAACCTTTGAGAACTATTTAGAACAGTTTGAAATATTTATCAATCAAATCACCAAAGGCGGAATTTTAGTATATAACGAAGAAGACGAAACGGTTAAAAAAGTAGCTGAAGAAACTACCAATACCATTCGAAGAATTCCATACCAAACTCCAAGTTATTCTGTTAAAGATGGAACAACTTTATTAGATACTCCAGAAGGAGCAATGCCTATTGAAGTTTTTGGAGCACACAATCTTAATAATTTGGCTGGAGCCAAATGGATTTGCCAAAACATGGGTGTTGACGAAGCTGATTTTTATGAAGCTATTGCTAGTTTTAAAGGAGCATCTAAACGCTTAGAGAAAATTGCAGAAGGCAAAGGAAAAGTGGCGTATAAAGATTTTGCGCATTCACCAAGTAAAGTTTCTGCAACGACTAAAGCTGTTAAAACGCAATATCCAAATAGAAAATTAGTAGCCTGTTTGGAATTACATACCTACAGTAGTTTGAATGCCGAATTTTTAAAAGAATATGAAGGAGCATTGGATGCAGCTGATATAGCTGTGGTTTTTTATTCGCCCGATGCCGTGAAAATAAAACAATTGGAAGAAGTAACGTATGACCAAATCGCACAATCTTTTAAACGAGATGATTTGATTATTTATACCAATTCACAGGAATTCAAAGACTTTTTATTTTCTTATGATTTGAATAATTCAGCATTGCTTTTGATGAGTTCAGGAAATTATGGCGGATTAAATTTTGATGAGGTAAAAAGTTTAATAGAATAAGATTTATTTTGGAGTCAAATTTTTCCATAAAAAATTGGGCAGAAGATGACAAGCCACGCGAAAAGCTTATGCTAAAAGGCAAAGCGGCTTTAAGCGATGCTGAGTTAGTAGCTATTCTCATTGGTTCAGGAAGTAGAAATGATAGCGCGGTAAGTTTAAGCAAAAGAATTTTGGTCAGTGTAGATAACAATTTGAATGCTTTGGGAAAATTATCTTTAAAGCAATTAATGGAGTTCAAAGGAATAGGAGAGGTAAAGGCAATTACAATTGCTGCAGCATTAGAATTAGGAAGAAGACGCAGAGCTGAAGAAACTTTAGAGTTAAAGAAAATAACATCGAGCAAAGCAGTTTTTGAAATCATGCAACCCATTATTGGCGAACTACCACACGAAGAGTTTTGGGTGTTGTATCTCAATAATTCTAACAAAGTAATTTATAAATCACAATTGTCAAAAGGAGGCATAACTGGAACTGTCGTGGACGTTCGATTGATATTCAAAACAGCTTTGGAAAACAATGCAACTTCAATAATTCTAACACACAATCATCCATCGGGGAAATTACAAGCCAGTGATGCTGATATAGCAATTACCAAAAAATTAAAATTGGCTGGCGAGCAACTTGATATTAAAGTTTTAGATCATATTATCATTACCGAAAACGGTTATTACAGCTTTCAAGACGAAGGCATTTTTTAAATGAAAAATATAACCGACCTATTTTTTGACCTTGATCATACACTTTGGGATTTTGACAAGAATTCCATTTTGGCCTTTGATAAAATATTTAAAACAATGCATCCAACTATTGATGTGCATCAATTTATAGAAGTTTATGCACCAATTAATCAAGCGTGTTGGAAATTATATCAGGTGGATAAAATGACTCATGAAGAGTTACGTTATCAAAGATTAAAACAATCTTTTGATGCTTTGGGCTATCAAATATCAGATGATAGAATAGATAAAATTGCTATAGAATATATTGAATTTTTGCCTGATAATAATAAGCTTTTTGACGGTGCTATAGAAGTTTTGGATTATTTATATCCAAAATATAAGTTACATATTATTACTAATGGTTTTGCTGAAGTACAACAAAGAAAAATTCATCATTCAGGACTGGAAAAATATTTTCAAACCATTACCAACTCGGAAATGGCAGGCGTTAAAAAACCACATAGAAATATATTTGAATTTGCGTTATCTTTGGCTAATACTAATAAAGAAAACGCTATAATGATAGGCGATTGTATTGATGCTGATGTTCGTGGTGCTATGGCTTTTGGAATGCAAGCTGTTTTATTTGATGAAAACGAAATTCATTCTCCAGAAGCAGAAATTATTGTAATTAAACATTTATTAGAATTAAAAAAAATACTTTGATGAAGAAACTATTTTTATTATTTGTTTTATTGGTGTCAATAACTGCTTTTTCGCAAAGTATAAATGACTATCAATATGTTATTGTGCCAATAAAATATGATTTTTTTAAAGAGAATGATAAATATAGACTGAATACTTTAACTAAATTATTATTTCAAAAATATGGGTTCAAATCCTATTTGAGTTCTGAAGAGATACCAAAAGAAGTAGAGAATTCTAGATGTGATATGCTTTATGCTTCAGTAAAAGATGAAAGTAACTTTATGGTTACTAAATTAAAGGTTTTAGTTAAAGATTGTAGAGAAAAAATAATTTACGAAACAGAAATTGGCACTAGTCGAAATAAAGATTTTGCCACAGCCTATAATGAAGCATTCCGAGAAGCTGGAAAATCATTTGATAAATTGAATTATAAGTATAATGGTATAAATAATTCTTTAATTATAACAGAACCAATCAATACCTCTGTAACTGAAACAAATTCTGAAACTTACTATTTTGCACAACCTATTACCAATGGCTTTCAAGTTGTTGATAATGAACCTAAAGTTATTATGAAATTATATAACACCTCTCTAAAGAATGTATTCATAGCTATTAGAGGTGCTATTAATGGTGTTTTGATTTCAAAAGAAAATCAGTGGGTTTTTGAATATTACGAAAATGGTAAAATAGTTTCAGAGTCTTTAAAACTAAAATTCTAATTCTAATTTAGCTATCAAACGACGCTTATAGTAGTTTCAATATCCATATTTATCTTTCCATCTATTTTTTAAGAAGGTGCGGATTTCGTTTTCCCGAGCATTATTTCCAGGTTTATAAAAGGCAGTATTTTTAATTTCATCTGGAAGATATTCTTGTTCTGAAAAATTATTAGCATAATTATGGGAATATTGGTATGCTTCTCCATAACCTAATTCTCTCATAAGTTTAGTAGGAGCATTACGCAAATGGATAGGTACTGATAAATCACCTGATTGTTTTACCAAGGCTTGAGCTTCTCCAATGGCCATATAACTTGCATTACTTTTGGGAGAAGTTGCTAAATAAACAGCACATTGGCTTAATAGTATTCTGCTTTCAGGATAACCAATAATGGAAACCGCTTGAAACGTGTTATTAGCCATAATAAATGCAGTTGGATTAGCATTTCCAATATCTTCACTAGACAAAATTAACATACGTCTTGCAATGAATTTTACATCTTCACCACCTTCAATCATTCTTGCCAACCAATACACCGCCCCATTTGGGTCGCTGCCACGAATGGATTTTATAAATGCTGAAACAATATCATAATGTTGTTCCCCCGTTTTGTCATAAAGTACCGTGTTTTGCTGAACCAATTCTAAAACTTTTTGATTTGTGATCACAATTTGACCTTCAGGGCTTGCATTTACAACGAGTTCAAAAATATTTAAGAGTTTGCGTCCATCGCCACCCGAAAGACGGAGTAGGGCTTCGGTTTCCTTTAGTTTTATTTTTTTAGAAGAAATGATTTTGTCTTCCTTAATGGCTCGTTGTAACAAGGCCAATAAATCTTCTTTAGAAAAAGGATTTAAAATATACACCTGACAACGTGACAAGAGTGCTGGAATGACTTCAAAACTTGGATTTTCGGTAGTAGCGCCTATTAATGTAACCCAACCTTTTTCTACCGCTGCCAGAAGTGAATCTTGTTGCGATTTGCTGAAACGATGAATCTCATCAATAAAAAGAATTGGATTTTTGGCCGTGAATAAACCACCACTTTGTTTCGCTTTTTCTATCACATCGCGAATATCCTTTACACCACTATTTATCGCGCTCAATTCATAAAAAGGGCGATTACTTTGTTTGGCAATAATTTGAGCTAAAGTTGTTTTTCCCGTGCCAGGCGCCCCCCAAAAAATTATGGATGGAATAACACCTCGGGCAATTTGTTGTGTCAACGAACCATTGTTTCCCACCAAATGCAATTGGCTAATATACTCCTCTAATCGTTGTGGTCTTATGCGTTCTGCAAGTGGTGCTTCCATATTGTAAAAGTAAAGATTTCTGCCAAAATAGCATTAAATAATATTTGGCTTTATCTTTGAATTCTATTGAAAAGTTTTTAAAGCAATATAATGAACGATTATCATCATTTTAAGTTTACGCCATCGGTTTGGATTGTTCCTTCTTTTTTGCTTATTCTAATTTGGTTCATATTTTTTTTTGAGAACATTTTCAATATTGATTTATCATCACACGGAATATTGCCAAGAAGGTTTTCGGGATTGCAAGGTATCATTTTTAGTCCTTTTCTTCATGGCGATTTAAATCATATTGCAAATAATTCTTTTCCACTTTTTATTCTTACTATAGCTTTAATTTATTTTTATCGTGACATTTCATTAAAGATTTTGTATTTCGGTATTTTATTATCTGGATTAATTACATGGATTATTGGTAGAAATTCATTTCATATTGGTGCTAGTAGTTTGATATATGTATTAGTCTCTTTTATTTTCTTTAAAGGAATGATGACACAATATTATAGATTGATGGCTTTATCATTAACCGTAGTTATGATTTATGGTGGAATGATTTGGTATGTTTTTCCTCAGGTTGATAACCATATATCTTGGGAAGGACATTTATCAGGATTGATTACAGGATTTGCTTTTGCTTCCTATTTTAAAACACCTGATTATAAAAAAGCAATTCAATACCCGTGGGAAAGACCCGATTTCAATCCTGAAGAAGATGCTTTTGTGAAACATTTTGATGAAAACGGTAACTTTGTTAATACACCCAAAGAGGAGGAAGAGGTTGAAAATTCTTCGACAGGGATAAATTATATTTATGATTTTAAAGAGAATAAAGAAGTTGAATAATTCTCAAATCTTAAAATTAATTTCTTTGGCGAACGGTTTCATAAAGAAAAGCACCACAAGCTACAGATACATTCAGTGAACCAATTGTTCCAAACATGGGTAACTTAGCTTTTTCATCTACAATTTTCAAAACAGAAGGATTAATGCCTCTGTCTTCACTTCCCATGATAATAGCAACTGGTTCATTAAGGGAAATGTCATAAATATTTTGATCCGTTTTTTCAGTGGCAGCAATGGTTTTTATTCCGCTTCCTTGAAGATAAAAGATAGCATCTTTTATGTGATCTACTTTACAGATGGGTACATTGAAAACCGCTCCGGCAGATGTTTTAACGGTATCGCCATTCACTGGTGCTGCACCTGTTTTTTGAACAATGATCCCATCAACACCAGTGCATTCAGCCGTTCTAATGATGGCGCCAAAATTACGGGCGTCACTTAATTGGTCTAGTATTAGGAATAATGGGTTTTTGCCACTTGCTACAACACTGTCAACCAAATTTTCAAGTTTTACAAAAGAAATGGGTGCAATGGTTGCCACCGCACCTTGGTGATTGTTGGGGGTTAATCGGTTTAGTTTTTCAACAGGAACATAGGAAAAATTGATGCTGTTTTTTTTCATTGCTTTCATCAATTCCTGCATCAATTCGCTTTGCGTATCGCTTTGAATAAATACTTTGTCAATTTCTTTTCCTGCGTTTATAGCTTCTATAATCGCTCTAATACCAAAAATTTGGTTTTCTTTTTCCATAGCGCAAAGATATAAAAAAACCACCAGTGAAAACTGGTGGTTTAGTATTTTGAAAAATATTATAAATAGAGTGCTGGCCAGCTAGTACCATCAGTTCTAGTTAATGTTGTATCACCATATTCACCATAATCATTTTCCCAGTGAAAAGACATTTGGTTGCCATTTATAACTAGATTGCTAAATGTAAAAATTTCACCATATTGATCTGTTCCAGTGTATGAAATTTTATTGCAAATATCAGTTAATGTTACTCCTGTAGCCGAACTTCCTGGTCCGTAAAGTCCTATCCATCCACCAAAAGAAGCGTCTGAAATTTCGTAAACTCCACCTCCTAAATCTGTAAACTCTACAGTTCCAGTATCTGGACCGACTGAAGATTCACCAGTAGGCGCACTTGAATTTGTTGTTGTATACTCATATACACCAGCTAATTCTGAAGGACATGAAACATTGTAAGACTGTACTACTTTAAATAAATTTGAATTAGCAATGTCAGCACCATAATTTGCAGAACCATTATCATTAAGAATTTTTATAATGGATCCATTTTTCAATTTAAGTTCAGCTGTAATTTTTAATACATCACCTACTTCAATATCTGATGGACTATTGATTTCATTAAATGCATTATAAATATCATTTTGTGAAATACTAAAACTAGATGGAAATACTGTTACATTTGTAGTAAAAATTGCTTTATATACATTATTTCCTTTGAAATAGAACAGTACAATATTTGCAGATTCTACATCACCAAATCCAATATCGATTGTAAAGCTTAAGTCGATAGGCGTGTTGTCATTAACAGATACTAGATTAATGAATGCATCACTACCTGCTACTTTTTGAATGTTTGGTGTGGCACCATTAGCTGTTTCAACAACAGAATCACCACCATCTTTACTGCATGATGTCACAAACATCACCAGAAACAAAGAAGCTAAGATTAATTTCATTTTTTTCATTTTCATTTATTTATTAATTATCCCAAAATATTTTATACGTAGCCGGATTTTTTTGTGCCGGTGCATTTGCATTAGAATTCAATTCTGATTGTGGCCAATAAAATGATACTTGGAATGGATTGTTTTGTACCGTTTGAGAATCCTCTATTGGGAATCCATCTGCATTATCTAATTGATATTCAGGAGAAGTTCCTAGTGGATTTGCTAAAACAGGATATCCAGTTCTTCTGTAGTCTGTGTATTGATCCATTGGGTCCCCAAAGGTACCAATCCATTTTTGAGTCATGATGATTTCCAATTTCTTACTTGAAGAAGCCGCATTGAACTCAGTAATTACATTATCAATATAAGTGGTAACGGCTCCAGTTCCTGATAATACTGGCACAGTTTGAGTAGTACCACTATTAGCAACAACTTGATCTACTTTAGCAAAACTTGCCGTAATTGCTTCTTGTAGTTTAGTTGCCTCATCACCACTTAATTTTCCAACATGAATTAACTCAGCTTGAATGTATAAAAATTCATCGTAAGTTAAAATACGGTGTGGGGCTTTTCCTTTTCCACTAAAACCAGTGTCTAAAGTAGAAACTGATCCTCCTAGTCCATCATCGTATCTTCCTCCTGAAGTAAAAATACCAGGGTAGGTATAAGAGTTTTCAGCACTTTTATCTCGGTCTGGTCCAGTACTTCCAAATCTAATACTAAAGAATCCTGTAGACTTATCCCAATAATCAGCTCCTGGGTTACCAGTTGTTACGTTTCCTTGGTCTGGCGGGAATTCTCCAGCTTTTAACTGATTGTAAAAGTAATATGGCATTCTTGGGTCAGGATTTCCACTAAGAATGTTTGGATTAACACCTTTCAAGATTTCATAGAACCACGGACTTTGATACGATCCAAATTGAGTACTTTGATAGGCCTCAACAAATAATTGATTTCTTTCGTTAGAGGGAGAAATTACATCATAATGATTAAATTGAAAATCATCTGCATTTGATGTGAAAAAATTGTTTTCAGCAATTAAAGCATCAAAACCAGCTTGATCAAAATCAGTTATTAAACGTGTTTGATTGTATAATTTCAGTTTGAAAGTATTAGCAAATTTTATCCATTTATCAGTGTCTCCACCATAATATAAATCATCATCGCTAGGTATTTCAGTCCCAGAATTACTTGCTAAATTAACTTTTGCAGTTTCTATTAATGCAAATACTTGAGAATAAATTTCCTTTTGATTGTCAAATTTAGGATTAATGATGCCCGAAGTAGCTAATTGAGTGGCTTCGCTATAGGGTACATCACCCCATAAATCTACCGCATAGGACAAAATATAGGCTTTTTGCATTTGTGCGATACCAACATAAACCATGTTGTCAGTATCAGTACCTTTTTTGATTATAGTTTCAATATCAGTTAAGGCTAAATATATAGCATCCCAATCATTATTCATGCTGATATTACCAACTTTAATACCATATTGATCTTCTTCTTCTCTTGAAGTCATTTGATGAGTGTATGTAGAGAGTAGACGACCAGTATTGTTGTTAAAATCTCCTAATAATGCAGTATTTATTTCTACATTGGTAAGTAATAGGTTTAACGGTGCTGTCGTAGGGTAATCAGTATCTTTGTCAACATCTAAATAATCACTGCAACTTAGAATAAAGGTTGAACATAAAGATAAAATTACAATGGCCTTATTGTTTCTTATTTTATTAATGAGTTTCATTTTTATAATTATTAAAATGTTAAATTAACTTTAAAACCAAATCTTCTTGCAGTCGGAGCCGCTGAAGTTTCAATTCCTTGTAGAGTAGTAGAACCATAACTCGTAGTTTCAGGGTCGAAGTTAGTATATTTTGGAACGTTTGGAGCTAAATACCACAAGTTACTTCCTATTAAACTAAAACTTAATTTACCAAAAGCAGTTTTCTTTAATACAGAGGATGGTACATCATAAGTTAAACTTACTTCTCTAAGTCTGAACACAGTCCCGTCATAGATTGAAGCCTCGTCTACACTATTAATACCAAATGTATTACCACCAGCAGGGGAGAAATATAACTCATTCATACTTAATTGAGTAGTGTTTGGAATTTGATTACCATCTCCATCTAAGATAGGTGTACCATCATTGGTTGCATAATATCCAGGAATTATAAAGGTTCTCTCTCTATTTTCAGTATCTTTAGTAACTCCTCTACCTAATAATGAATTAATAGTAGACGAACTAATGTCTCCTCCTTGTTTCCAGTCAAACTGAGATTTTAGAGTCCAAGCTTTATAAACAAAAGTATTGGTAAAACTTACTTTAAAATCAGCATTTGGATCTCCAATAATTCCTAAGTTAGGATCTTGAATGATTCCACCGCCAGAAGGATTAATCAAATAGTTTCCATTAGTATCTCTTGCAAATTTAGTACCGTAGAATACTCCAAAAGCTTCTCCAGGGATAGCATAAGCAATTTGATTTGCATCTAATTGAATTCTTTCTAATCCTTGACTTAATTCAGTTACTTCATTTTTGTTTTTTGAAAACATGGTATATAAAGTCCATTTAAAATTGGTCGTTTTAACTGGCACTAAAGTTAATCCTAATTCGATACCTTTATTTTCAATAGATCCAGCATTAGTATTGTATTGTTGATATCCACTTGAAGTTGGAACAGTAATTGGAGTTATCAAGTTAGTAGTTTTTTTGTTGTAAGTTGTAAAGTCAACAACAATTCGTTTGTTAAAAAACTCTAAATCTGTTCCTATCTCAAACTCAGAAGAGAATTCAGGTTGAACTGATTGATCTCCTAAAGCTGTTGGATTAGAAATTACAGGCATGCCATGATAAGCATTTCCTTGTAAATAAGCAATCCTTGTAAATTCAGCATCAGCGTCTCTACCTACTCTCGCAAAACTTGTTCTTAATTTAGCGAAAGTTAGTACATCACTTTTTAATTTAAATGCATCCGTAACAATAAATGATGCACTCACTGATGGATAGAAGTAGGAATTGTTTTTTTTGGGTAATGATGAACTCCAGTCATTTCTTCCAGTAGCATTTAAAAACAAATAATCCTTGTAGTTTAAGGTTAGATCACCAAATACACCTACGTTTCTTTTCTGTGCGCTCTCATCAACTAAATTTTTAATGTTTACAACGTTTCCAAAAGTAAATATGTTAGGTAATACAAATTGAGATCCCTGATTAGCAATTCTTGAAATATTATTTTGTAGTACATTATTTCCAATAATTCCTGAAAGGCTCAAATTGTCTGTTAATTTATAATCTATATTAATTAAGAAAGTTGATTCGATATCTTCATTAATGAAATTATCTTTTTTCAAATCCCCTAAACCATTATTAGCTCTTGAAGCGATATCTCTGATTTCATCTCTATTAAGAATGTAGCGGTTTATACCAACTCTGTATGAAGCGGAATAATGATCATTAAATTTATAGTTTAAATTTAAACCTGCAACCATACGATCTGTTTTGGTTATAATTTGATCATGTTCCCATGACCACAAAGGGTGATCAAACTGAGTCCCGTTTGGTGTAACTGAACCACCAGTTGCTGGATCAGTATAAGGCAAGTTTAAATCCCAGTTTCTAGCTAAGAATAATGTTCTGGCAAATGAAGAAGAAGCTCCGTCGAATTGGTTTTCTCCAAAGAATCCTCCAATCTGTTTTGTTTTAGAAAAACTCATGTTGGCACCGGCAGTCAATTTGTCATTTAATTTGAAATTACCCCCAGCAGACATTGATGTTCTGTCATAGGAGTTGTAAGGAATATATCCGTCTTGCCTCATATCAGAAACTGTAACACTAAAGTTACCGTCCTGACCAGAATAATTTAGTCCAAGTGTTTTATCTGTTACAGTACCTGTTCTGAATAAATCTTTCACATTATTTGGTTTAGCGACATAAGGTACTGTTGAACCAAATTGGTCTGGAAATGCAGCTAATAAAGTTGGCCAAGTAGGAATTGTAGCTAAAGAGTCAAAACGCGGACCCCATGATCCATTGGCATTTGCATAATTGAAATTAGATCCTGCTCCATAAGTGTTTTGGTAATCAGGTAAGTTAGCGATGTTTTCATAAAAAGTACCCATTCCAACATTGACACTCATCTTTTGAGTTTTACCTGCTTTAGAAGAGCCTGATTTTGTAGTAATTACAATTACTCCATTCATTGCTCTAGAACCGTATAATGCAGCAGCAGCAGTGCTTTTAAGCACGTTAATACTAGCTATGTCGTTAGGGTCTAATGTTGATAAAGCACTTTCGTAACCTCCGCCACCTGAAATTTGACTAGAACTAGTAACTTGGTCACTACTGTAAGCAATTCCATCTACGATAATTAATGGTTGTGTGTTTCCAACTAATGAATTCACACCTCTAATTGTAATTTGATTCGCAGCTCCAGCAACTCCAGTAGAAAAATTTACATTTACCCCAGCAACTTTGCCCGATAGAGCTCTTGTTAAATCTGGTTCAGCAACTTCGGTTATATCACCAGATTTTACTGAGGTTACAGAATATCCAAGTTTTTTAGGGTTTCTTTTAATACCAAAAGCGGTAACAACCACACCTTCAAGTTCTACAGCATTATCTTTCATTTTTACATTAATTGTTATTGATGAAGCCGCAATTTCTTGAGATTTCATGCCAATAAAATTAAAGACAAGCGTCTGATTTGAAGTAGCTTTGATGGAATATTTTCCATCCATGTCTGTTTGAGTTCCTAATCTTGTCCCTTTAACAATAACGTTTACACCTGGGATCGGTAAACCGTTATTATCTGATACAACACCAGAGATAACCCTGTCTTGGGCAAAAGAGATTTGCACCAATAACGCTATAAAAAGCGTTAAGAATCCATTTAACTTTGTTTTCATTATTAATTTGGTTTTAATTAGAAATTCAAATTACGTAATAAAATCTTAAGAAACCAAAAGAAAAGCCAACTAATTTATATAAAAATCATAAAAAGTGTGAATTATATAAAATAGCGAAAGAATTATGCAAATTCTATTAAAATTCGAGAAAAAATTAAGTAAACACCTATTTTGTTAACAAATCATTCAAAATCCTGAATTAAAAATTAGCTTTAAAACTGATATGCACAATAGAATTTGAAAGTTTTATGACTTGATTATTAGTATTTCCATTGGCATAAACAATATTAAAAAATCCATTCTTTGATAATAATCCAATGCCAAAACCAATTCCAAAAAGGTTGTCTTCTGTGTTTGAAGTTTTGTCTTGTGCACGACCATAATCAATAATAGTATGAACATATAATGTAGGTGCAAGAATATATCGGTATTCTGTCAATATAGAATTAAAAGCATTTGCTTGAAGACTATTTTCATTAAATCCACGAATAGAATTAATTCCGCCAAATCTTTGCAGTTCGTTCACAACATAGTTTTGACTTTGTAGATAAAAGTTTTGTGATTTGATATTCACAATATTTTTTTCGTTTAAATAGAAATTATGATTCAATAAAATAGTGGTAAAAAATTGATTGCTCGAAATAATTTTCGAGTATCGTTTACCCGTACCTATTTTTAGATTAATAATTGTTTTTTCTGGAAAAAGGAAATCATCATTTTTTAAATTTATATGTTCCAGAGATGAGGTTGTAAAGGAATTATTGAAATCACTTAAGTTAGAAGTGTTGGCATTTTGGATATCACTTGACTCAGATGATTGGTATCCTAAGTATAATCGAGTGTTGTAATTAAAGTAATAGCCAAAATCGATTGCTGTTTTGGTGTTTTGAAAAGTACTGTCTTGTTTGAAAATATTTAAATCTAATTTCATTCCAATAGGGCTTTTGAAAATATAAGGTAATTCTACATCAAAATTAAAAGTTTTTTGATTTTGCCCATCACTTTTCCAATATAAGGCTATTTTCTCTCCTGAATTTAGAATATTTTGTAAAACCAAATCTAGGTTGCCGCTAAAAATTAGTTTTTTGTTTTCGTCGTTAGTAAAACCAATATAGCCGTCAAAAGTATTGGCTTTTGCTTTCTCTAAATAAACATAAACTTTCGTTAAATCTTTAGTAAATAAAATTTCTGGGTATTTACTTTGTTTAACAAATCTAAATTTCCCAATATCATTATAAAGTTTTTCTAAGTTTTTTTGATTGAAAACCTTATTTCTGTATAATCTTAAAAGATTTTTTTTGTGATTAGCAGGAAATTTTTCATCACCATTGATTACGATGTCATTTAAATCTCTTTTTGTTTGTTTCTCTATATTTAAATCGGCAATAATTAGTTCATTTTTTTTCTGAAGATTAGATAGTTTTATTTTTGCCATAGAAAACCCAATGCTTTCTAATTTCTTCAAAACAGAATTTAAAAATTCTTCACTACCTTCAATAGGTAATGATAAAGTGTCGTTTTTAATGTCATACAAGCTGGATATGTTTTCATGAAACTCTTTACTTATATATATATGTATTGATTTTATTTTTTGCTTTAAATCATATTTGAAGCAAAAAGTGGTATCGTTTAATTTGTAGTTTTCTAAAAGTTGACTTTCAGAGTATCCTATTTTATTCAGTTTTTCATAAAATGAATTATTCTCATCAATAATAGATTTGGTGTTTTTGTGTTTTATTATGTAACCAATGCTTTCAATAATTTTAGTTTCTTGTTCATTATTGCCAATAATTTTCATATAAAATTCCTGAGCGAAAGCATTTTCACTGTTAATAAATAAAAAAATAAGGAATAAAATCTTTCTCAAAGACTAAAAAGTTTGGATAAAAATAACGCAAAAAATCCATTTTTATTGTTGTTCATCGAATCTAAAAACAATTTGTTTGAAAATTAATTAATTACGATTTGTTTCATTGAAAATAATTACTACATTTGCAACCCCTAAAAAAGCGGGATTTAATAAAATTAAGAAAAATTAGTATTTAATTATGCCAACAATTCAACAATTAGTAAGAACAGGAAGAACTCAAATCACTAAGAAGAGTAAATCGGTTGCTTTAGATTCTTGTCCTCAAAGAAGAGGTGTTTGTACGCGTGTTTACACTACTACTCCAAAAAAACCAAACTCAGCGATGCGTAAAGTAGCGCGTGTACGTTTGACTAATGGAAATGAAGTGAATGCTTACATACCAGGAGAAGGACACAATCTACAAGAGCACTCGATAGTATTAGTGAGAGGCGGAAGGGTAAAAGATTTACCAGGAGTTAGATACCACATTGTGCGTGGTGCACTTGATACATCAGGTGTAGCAGGAAGAACACAAAGAAGATCTAAGTACGGTGCTAAACGCCCAAAAGAAGCTAAAAAGTAAATTTTTAACTAGTCAAAAGTGAAAAAGTCATAACGTCATAAAGTAGCATCTTTACGACTTTCGGCTTTCGACTTTCGACAAAAAACAAAGACATGAGAAAAAGAGCGGCAAAAAAAAGACCACTTTTACCAGATCCGAAATTTAACGATCAGTTAGTAACACGTTTTGTGAACAACCTAATGTGGGATGGTAAGAAATCAACAGCTTTTAAAGTATTCTATGATGCCATGGATATTGTAGAAGCTAAAAAGAATAATGATGAAAAAGCATCATTAGAAGTTTGGAAAGATGCATTAACAAACGTTATGCCCCACGTAGAAGTACGTAGCCGTAGAGTTGGTGGAGCTACTTTCCAAATTCCGATGCAAATTCGTCCAGACAGAAAAATATCTATGGCCATGAAGTGGATGATACTTTATGCTCGTAGAAGAAACGAGAAATCTATGTCAGGTAAACTAGCTTCTGAAATTTTAGCTGCGGCTAAAGAAGAAGGCGCTGCTGTTAAAAAGAGAATGGATACACACAAAATGGCAGAAGCAAATAAAGCTTTCTCTCATTTTAGATTTTAATAGTTAAAGAAATGGCTAGAGATTTAAAATTAACAAGAAATATTGGAATCGCCGCTCACATTGATGCTGGTAAAACAACAACAACAGAGCGTATATTATTCTATACTGGAAAATCACATAAAATTGGTGAAGTACACGATGGTGCTGCAACAATGGACTGGATGGCACAAGAGCAAGAAAGAGGTATTACCATTACATCTGCTGCTACTACTTGTGAATGGAGTTTCCCGACGGAGCAAGGTAAACCATTGCCAACTTCTCAAGATTATCACTTTAATATTATTGATACTCCAGGACACGTTGATTTTACTGTAGAGGTAAATCGTTCATTACGAGTATTGGATGGATTAGTATTTTTATTTTCTGCTGTTGATGGTGTTGAACCACAATCAGAAACTAACTGGAGATTAGCTGATCAATATAGAGTGCCTCGTATGGGATTCGTAAACAAAATGGACCGTCAGGGTTCAAACTTCTTAATGGTTTGCCAACAAGTTAGAGATATGTTAAAATCTAACGCTGTTGCTATTACTTTACCAATTGGTGAGGAAAATGACTTTAAAGGAGTTGTAGATTTAGTAAAAAATCAAGCTATTGTATGGCATGATGAAACATTAGGAGCTACTTTTGATATTGTGCCTATTCCTACTGATATGTTAACTGAAGTTAAAGAATACAGAGATATCCTTATCGAAGCAGTTGCTGATTATGATGAGAACTTGCTTGATAAATACATGGAAGATCCTGACTCAATAACTGAAGACGAAATCAATATAGCATTGAGAGCGGCTACAATGGATATGGCTATCATTCCAATGATTGCTGGTTCTTCATTCAAAAACAAAGGGGTTCAATTTATGTTGGATGCTGTGTGTAAATATTTACCATCTCCTTTAGATAAAGAAGGCATTGAAGGGATTCACCCAGATGATGCTGATTTATTGGAAGAAGATCAAACCAAAATTTTACGTCGTCCTGATGTAAAAGAGCCGTTCGCAGCTTTGGCATTTAAAATTGCTACTGACCCTTATGTTGGTCGTTTAGCTTTCTTCCGTGCTTATTCAGGTCGTTTAGATGCTGGTTCATATATCTTAAATACTCGTTCAGGAAACAAAGAAAGAATTTCACGTATATACCAAATGCATGCTAACAAGCAAAACCCAATCGATTATATCGAGGCAGGTGATATTGGAGCAGCTGTTGGATTTAAAGATATCAAGACTGGAGATACAATGTGTGATGAAAAACACCCAATCATCCTTGAATCAATGAAATTCCCTGCGCCAGTAATTGGTATCGCTATTGAGCCAAAAACAAAAGCAGACGTTGATAAAATGGGTATGGCTTTAGCTAAATTAGCTGAAGAAGACCCAACGTTTACTGTAAGAACAGATGAAGCTTCAGGTCAAACGATTATTTCAGGTATGGGTGAGTTGCACTTAGACATCCTTGTAGATCGTATGAAACGTGAATTCAAAGTTGAGGTTAACCAAGGTGAGCCACAAGTAGAATATAAGGAAGCTTTCACTAAATCTGCTCAACACAGAGAAACTTATAAGAAACAATCTGGGGGTCGTGGTAAATTCGGTGATATCGTATTTATCTTAGAGCCTGCTGATTTAGTTGACGGTAAAGCTCCTGTTGGATTGCAGTTTGTAAATGCAGTAAAAGGGGGTAACGTTCCTAAAGAATATATTCCTTCTGTTGAAAAAGGTTTCAGAGAAGCTATGAAAACGGGTCCATTAGCTGGATACCAAGTGGATAGTTTAAAAGTAACTTTGTTGGACGGATCTTTTCACCCTGTGGATTCTGATGCTCTTTCTTTTGAATTAGCAGCAAGAATGGGATATAGAGAAGTTGCAAAAGCAGCCGGGGCTGTTATTTTGGAGCCTATCATGAAAATGGAGGTTATTACACCAGAAGAAAACATGGGAGATATCGTAGGTGATATCAACCGTCGCAGAGGTCAAGTAAATGACATGGGTGACAGAAATGGTGCGAAAACCATTAAGGCTGATGTGCCTTTATCTGAAATGTTTGGATATGTAACCACATTAAGAACATTGTCTTCAGGTAGAGCGACTTCTACAATGGAATTTTCACACTACGAACAAACTCCTTCTAATATTTCAGAAGAAGTAATCAAAAAAGCAAAAGGTAACGCTTAATTCTTATCAAAATGAGTCAAAAAATTAGAATAAAATTGAAGTCTTACGATCATATGTTGGTTGATAAATCAGCTGAAAAAATCGTAAAAACTGTGAAAAGCACAGGTGCTGTTGTAACAGGTCCAATTCCGTTACCAACACACAAAAAAATATTTACTGTTCTGCGTTCTCCACACGTTAACAAAAAAGCGAGAGAGCAATTTCAAGTAAGTTCTTATAAAAGATTATTAGACATCTATAGTTCTTCGTCGAAAACTATCGATGCTTTAATGAAGCTTGAATTGCCTAGTGGAGTTGAAGTAGAAATCAAAGTATAAGCATAATACTAAGTATAGAGTATTAAGTATTAAGTTTTTTGTCTTAGTACTTAATACTTAATTCTTTAATACTGAAAAAAAGTAAACAAGTAATAATTTAAATAGTTTAATATGTCTGGGTTAATTGGAAGAAAAATCGGCATGACTAGCATTTTCGACGAGAACGGGAAAAACATTCCTTGTACGGTAATCGAAGCTGGCCCTTGTGTCGTTACCCAAGTCAGAACCAATGAGGTTGACGGGTATTCAGCTCTTCAACTTGGTTTCGATGACAAATCAGAAAAACACGCCACTAAAGCTGACTTGGGTCACTTTAAAAAAGCGGGAACTTCTGCAAAAAGAAAAGTCGTTGAATTCCAAGGGTTTGAAGAAAATTACAAATTAGGTGATAATATCACCGTGGAAGTATTCAGCGAAGGAGAATTTGTTGATGTACAAGGGGTGTCAAAAGGTAAAGGTTTTCAAGGTGTTGTAAAACGTCACGGTTTTGGTGGTGTTGGTCAAGCAACACATGGTCAACATAACCGTCTGAGAGCGCCAGGTTCTGTAGGAGCATCCTCTTATCCATCTAGAGTATTCAAAGGAATGCGTATGGCTGGTAGAATGGGTGGTGAAAATGTAAAAATACAAAATCTTAGAGTTTTAAAAGTGGTTTCTGAAAAGAACTTACTTGTCGTTAAAGGAGCTATTCCTGGATGCAAAAACTCTTATGTAATCATTCAGAAGTAAATGGAAGCAAAAGTTTTAGATATCAACGGAAAAGATACTGGAAGAAAAGTTCAACTTTCTGATTCAGTATTCGGCATAGAGCCAAATAATCATGCAGTATATCTTGATGTTAAGCAATACTTAGCAAATCAAAGACAAGGCACGCACAAAGCTAAAGAAAGAGCTGAAGTAGCTGGAAGTACTCGTAAGATTAAAAAACAAAAAGGAACAGGTACGGCTCGTGCAGGCTCTAAAAAGAGTCCTTTGTTCAAAGGTGGAGGAACGGTTTTTGGTCCAAGACCAAGAAGTTACTCTTTTAAATTGAACAAAACAGTAAAAAGATTAGCAAGGAAATCTGCTTTCTCTTTAAAAGTTAAAGAATCAAGTATATTAGTTGTTGAAGACTTTAATTTTGAAACACCAAACACTAAAAATTTCATCAATGTTTTGAAAGCTTTAGGAATAGAAAACAAAAAATCTTTGTTTGTGTTGGGTGAATCAAATAAAAATGTATATTTGTCGTCACGCAATTTAAAAGCATCTAGCGTAGTAACTAATTCAGAATTAAGCACTTACGACATTTTAAATGCTAATAATCTAGTTCTTTTAGAGGGTTCTTTAGAAGGAATTGAAGAAAATTTAAGTAAATAACAGGCCATGAGTATCATAATTAAACCTATCATTACTGAAAAAATCACCAAAGAAGGTGAGATTTTTAATCGTTTTGGTTTTGTTGTTGACAAAAAAGCAAACAAAGTTCAGATTAAGAAGGCTGTAGAAGCTGCTTATGGGATTTCGGTTGTTACTGTTAACACGATGAACTATAGAGCCGATAGAACTACTAAGTATACAAAAAGTGGTTTGATTAGCGGAAAAACAAATGCTTACAAAAAAGCAATTGTACAAGTAAAAGAGGGAGAAACAATAGATTTTTACAATAATATCTAATAGAAAATGTCAGTTAGAAAATTAAAACCTATTACCCCGGGTCAGCGTTTTAGAGTTGTGAATGGTTTTGACGCCATCACGACTGATAAGCCGGAGCGCTCTTTGTTAGCACCGATAAAAAACTCAGGAGGTAGAAATAGTCAAGGAAAAATGACCATGCGTTATACAGGCGGTGGTCACAAACAAAGGTATCGTATCATTGATTTTAAAAGAACTAAAGTTGGAATTCCGGCTACAGTGAAATCAATCGAATATGATCCAAACAGAACAGCTTTTATCGCATTATTGTGGTATGTAGATGGTGAGAAAACATATATTGTTGCTCAAAACGGATTGCAAGTAGGACAGACAGTAGTGTCTGGAGAAGAGTCAGCTCCTGAAATTGGAAATACTTTGCCATTAAGCAAAATTCCATTGGGAACTGTAATTTCTTGTATCGAATTGCGTCCTGGGCAAGGAGCTGTTATTGCTCGTTCTGCTGGAACATTTGCTCAATTAATGGCAAGAGACGGAAAATATGCTACAATTAAAATGCCATCAGGTGAAACAAGATTGATCTTGTTGACTTGTTCGGCAACTATTGGAGCTGTTTCCAATTCTGACCACCAATTGATTGTATCTGGAAAAGCAGGTAGAACAAGATGGTTAGGAAGAAGACCAAGAACAAGACCAGTTGCAATGAACCCTGTAGATCACCCAATGGGAGGTGGAGAAGGACGTTCTTCTGGAGGTCATCCTCGTTCTAGAAAAGGGCTTCCGGCAAAAGGTTACAGAACTCGTTCTAAAGTTAACCCGAGTAATAAGTATATTGTTGAACGCAGAAAGAAATAATTAGATAGACATGGCACGTTCATTAAAAAAAGGACCTTTTGTACACTATAAATTAGATAAAAAAGTTCAAGAAAATATTGCTGGTGGAAATAAAGGTGTTGTTAAGACTTGGTCTAGAGCATCTATGATTACTCCAGATTTTGTTGGACAAACAATTGCAGTACACAATGGTCGTCAATTTGTTCCAGTTTATGTAACTGAGAACATGGTAGGACACAAATTAGGAGAGTTTTCACCAACAAGATCTTTTAGAGGTCACGCTGGAGCAAAAAATAAAGGTAAAAAATAAGAAGCAATGGGAGTTCGTAAAAGAGAAACAGCAGACGCAAGAAAAGAGGCTAATAAGTCTATAGCTTTTGCAAAATTGAATAACTGCCCTACTTCACCTAGAAAAATGCGCTTAGTAGCGGACTTGGTAAGAGGTCAGAAAGTGGAAAGAGCACTA
>CALPPS020000036.1 GCA_943325515.2 Flavobacterium psychrophilum | reverse complement strand
TTAATTTTTATGAGCTGTCAGAATAAAAACTCAAACGCTTTAAATGCTATAGTTAGAAATGAAGATTTTCCAGCATACAAACTCAATATATGTAAAAATAAACACTGCATAGATTATAACGGCGATACTTTGATTGAATTATATCCAGGACCTAGAAGGACATATATTCAAAAAAAGACATTAAAAAATAGATGTTTTGAAAAATCTGTATATGGTAAAAATTGCAAAATTTTGACCAATGGATATTGGTTTTCAGAAGCGGAAATTGGTGTACACAATTATTATGATGAAAAAGGTTTCTTAAAAAACCAAGTGGATTTTGATGATGGATTCAAAATAACCATAAATGATTTAAGAAAAATTATTCTTAAAGAATTCAAGATCGATATTAATAACAATGTGACTAATGATGTTGAAATTTATAAAGAGAAAAAAATATTTAAATCGATTTACACCATTAAAATGCTTGTAAATCCTCTTTTGAGAAAAATTGTAAAAATAAATGGGAATTCAGGAGAAATAATCAGTGAAGAATTATATGATATTGAAGGATAAATTTATGTTTTTCCTTCAATTATAATAATAAAAAACGGCTACTAACAGCGGTTTCAAGAAATGGCGAGGCTTGGGATTTATTTGAAATCGGAAAGGTTTTTAATTTAAAGTTTTGTTTATATTTGTAAAGGCTTGGTCTTGGTTCATCGCCACTTCTTAAAGCCGCGAAACGTTAGTGGCAAGCTTAAGTTTTAAAAATATGACTTTAGAGGAATTTCAAGATAAGTTTAAAAGAAATAAACGTTTTTCCAATTTTTGGTATCATGGACTTTGTTTTGCGACAATTTGTTTTTCAATATTTATGCTTTTCTCAATAGCCACAGACACGTATTTGAAGATTGTTGGTAACAAGACATTTCACTTTTTAGCTTTTGTCATTTTACTTTTATTTGGTATTTATGGACTTTATATACTTAGAAAGACTTATAAATTGAGTTACTGGGAAAATAATTTGACAAAACAACAAAATATAGAATTACTTAATTTGACTTGTTCTGTTCTTTTAAAAACTACAATTAATCTTGCCGAAAATAGCAGATACTTTATTTACAAAAAAAGTTGGTGGAGAATGCCATTTGAAGTACATTTATTTGCGGACGAAAATTTAATTGCAATTAATGTTGAAGGACTTGATCTTTATAATGGAGGTTTTATAGACTTGGGTGCTTCAAATCGGACAAAGGAAAGAATTTTAAATATCATGAAAGAAAAAGCCAGCCACTAACAAGCGTTTGGCAAAAAAGCGGTTTCATCGGTTAAATAAAGTATATCGCTTTGAATAAAGTTCATCTAAAAGAATTAACTTAGTACTACTAAATCCGCTTCTTCGCCAAGCGCCAAAACGTTATAGGCGATTTTTGAGGAACGCAAATCCTAAATAAGAAACTTTTTTAGCTAAATATAGTTTCACTTTAGAACAACTTTTATATATTTGCGTAATGAACAATAAACAAAAGATACGCACAACTATTTTTTACAAAGATTACTTTGATGAATTCTTTGTAAAGCAACGTGAAAAAGTTAAAGACAAAATTATCTGGACATTAGAATTGATTGAAGAATTAGAAAGAGTTCCTGAAACTTATCTTAAACATATTGAAAATACTGACGGACTTTATGAAATCAGAGTTCAACAAGGAAGTGACATTTTTAGAATCTTTTGCTTTTTCGACCAAGGTCAATTAATAATCTTGGCAAACGGATTTCAGAAGAAAACACAAAAGACACCGAAAAAAGAAATTGAAAAAGCAATTAAAATAAAAAATGAATATGAAAGCGAAAAACAATAATATCAGAACACTTGACCAATTTAAGGATCAACATTATGGAAAAACTGGAACAGCGAAACGTGATGAACTTGAAGCTGGTTATGAAAACTTCAAAATTGGAGCAATGATTCATGATGCGAGACTTGAAAAAGGTTTAACACAAGAACAACTTGCACAAAAAACTGGAACAACAAAATCTTATATTTCTAAAATTGAGAACAATGTAAAAGAAGCGAGATTCTCAACACTTCAAAAAATTGTTGAACTTGGTTTAGGTGGACATTTGGAATTGTCAATCAAGTTGTAAATAAGTAAAACCGCCCATAACAGCCGTTTAGTCTTAATACGCTTGTAAAGTATATATTTTATTGGTACTCACGAAAAATAAAATTCCTTTAGTACAACATAAGTACAACAAATCAAAAACTTTTTACGGAACTATAAATACCTAATTGATTAAGCTGCGCTTGGCGGTTATGTAAAAAAAGCTTTCCATAAGCCACCACAAGCTCTATCAAGGAAACGTTAGCGATAACTTGTTCGCCTCTGATAAGAATCATTAACTTAATTTAAGAAACGATAAATTTGTATAGACTTCTAATTATAGTATCAATACTTTTTTTAACTAGTTGCGCATCACTAGAAAAAAATGAATATTCGAAAAACAATATTTTCGAAGAGGATAAATCAATTATTAACGGAACATATAAAAATATTCCAAATACTGGTGGTAATGGATTTTATGTTAGAGATTTAGTAGATGTATTTGAACGTAACAGAAATATGTTCAAATTCAATGATAAAAAATACGAAAATAAAAATCTAAAATTTAAATTGAATCTTATCTCATCAAAAAAAATAAACGTAAAAATACTTCACGAAAACACACTTCTTTTTGATAAAAATTTAAAAATTAAGATAAAAAATGATGGCTTCATATATTTGAAAGAAAAAAGATTTATGTTGGACGGAATTCCATTTTTACTTGGAGGATGGAATATTCAAAAGTCAAGATTTGCAATTGATAAAGACAACAATTTATTTGTACAATCAAATTATTTCTTTTTAAACGGAATTCTTGTTGTTTTTAGTGATTGGAAAACAATAAAATATGAAATGACATTCAAAAAAGAATAAACTACCGCTAAGGGTCGTTGCACTCGATTCGGGTATAGATTTTATATAAATTTGGTTTTTGACTTAGAATTTTGGTCTTAAATCAGAAGTTTTTGTTATGCTAATTCCAAACCCCATATAGCAAGGAAAAGTTACTTTTCCAAAACCTCTATCAATACCTCAGCTTCGGTACCGTTAGGGAAAGCTGTTTTTATTTTTTGTGCTATAGTGGGTGCTATTTGAGTAATTACTTTTCTGTCATGTGCTTCGCCTGCTTTGATGTTCCAACCAAAAAAGATAATCGGCACATGGGTATCATAGCTATAAGGCGTTCCGTGTGAGGTTCCTGTGGCACCATATTCTATATAGCCTGGTTTGTCTAACAGTATCATATCTCCATCTTGAGAAGCATCATAACCATTGGCAATGCAGTTTAGGTAATAATCGTTGCCAGTATTAGCCAATATTTCTTCTTCGGTATATACTCTTTTTACTTGGTTTTGTGTCATCAAATAGTCTTTGAAAGCTTGCTTTACTTTGCCTAACTCCAAGCCACTGGCTTTTATTTTTTCTTTGTCAAAAAACAAATTAAAATTAGAATAATTCAGCACCAAATCCTCGCTAAAATTATCAATAGAGAATTTTTTTAATCCTTTTACAATGTCTTTGGTTTCCACATTGATAACATTGTATTTGTTATCATTTAAGAATTTAGCATTTTCCGCTCCGGCATGGTCGGCGGTTAGGAATAACAAATAGTTTCCTTTGCCTACGGCTTTATCAAGATAAGCCAAGAAGTCGGCAATGGTAGCATCCAAACGCAAATAGGTGTCCTGCAACTCTATGGAACGAGGACCAAGAATGTGCCCAACATAATCGGTAGAAGAAAAACTTACCGTTAGGAAATCAGTAATAGCATCATTCCCGAGTTGTTCTTTTTCTATAGCTCTTTTTGCAAATTCGGCTAATAAATCATTGCCAAAAGGCGTAGCACGAAGTATGCCTGCATCGCCCTTAGCATCATACATCGCTTTCAAATCATAAGGAAATACAGGTTTAGCACCATTCAATTTTGCTTCGTAAATATTGTCATCGGCTAGACTTTCGTTATAAGTTTCTATGGGTTTTAACAAATTCCATCCTTGGCTGATATAAGGCAAATAATGCTTTTCGGCATTGAAATCAGTTACCCAAGTTGGTAAATTATTTCCATAAAAAGTACTCGAAATAAAACTTCCTGTTTTGCTATACCAAAATGCCCAATTAGCAAAATGTCCGGCAGGAAGAATTGCGCCACGGTCTTTCAAGCTCATCCCTATTACTTTTCCTTTGAAATTAGTAGCTAATCTCAATTCGTCGGTAATGGTAGTGGTCAATAAATTTTTGGGCGACATGGCTCCCTCTTCTTTAGTACCATCACCTAGAGTAGTAACCGAGGCATCATCGGTGCAATACATTTCTTTGCCAAGCTTTCTACTAAACCATTCGTTGCCCACAATGCCGTGGGTTGCTGGTGTAGTTCCTGTATAGATGGAAGCATGACCTGGCGCGGTATAAGTGGGCATATAATTGTAATGCATGTTTTGAAAAGTATAGCCCTCAGCCATCAATCGCTTAAAACCGTTACTTGAAAAATCATTTTGAAAACGATAGAGGTATTCCATTTTCATTTGATCAACTACAATTCCTACCACCAATTTTGGACGATCTTGTGCTTGAAGATGCAACACAAAACCAAACACTATTATACTAACTAACTTTTTCATAAACTACTTGCTTCTTTTTTCGCCAATTCAAATTCGGCTATAATTTCTTTTATAATATCGGCTACTGGCTTTATTTCATGAATTAATCCTGCAATTTGCCCAATTTCTAATTCACCTTCAATTAAATCACCTTCAAACATGCCTCTTTTTGCTCTTGCTCTGCCTAAAAGCGCTTTAATTTCTTCCTTAGTAGGACATTTTGTATATAACTCTTGGAGATCATCATAAAATTTATTTTTAATCAATCGCACTGGTGCTAGTTCTTTTAAAGTAAGTTGAGTGTCGCCTTCTCCTGTTTCTAAGACGGTTTTCTTAAAATTATCGTGAGCTGAACTTTCTGTCGATGCTACAAAACGAGAGCCCATTTGAATTGCATCGGCACCCAAAACCATAGCTGCCAACATGCCTCTTCCTGTTGCAATTCCACCTGCAGCAATCAACGGAATGTTGACATTTTCTTTCACCATTGGAATCAATGTAAAAGTAGTGGTTTCTTCTCTACCGTTGTGTCCGCCTGCTTCAAAACCTTCGGCAACAATAGCATCAACGCCAGCTTCTTGTGCTTTCAATGCAAACTTTGAGCTACTCACAACATGTACAACAGTAATTCCTCTTTCTTTTAAGTGAGAAGTCCAGAATTTTGGATTACCCGCAGAAGTAAATACAATCTTCACTCCTTCTTCGATAATAATATTAATGATTTCTTCGACATTGGGATACAACATCGGAACGTTTACACCAAATGGTTTATCAGTGGCTTGTTTACATTTTTGGATATGCTCTCTTAAAACATCTGGATACATAGAACCCGCTCCTATCAATCCTAAACCTCCAGCGTTGCTAACGGCGCTAGCTAATTTATAACCACTATTCCAAATCATTCCACCTTGGATAATTGGATATTTTATACCGAAAAGTTGTGTAATTTTATTCTTCAAAACAAAAGTATATCTGATTTAATTCTTAATTATCTTTCCTGATTGCACGAAACTATTACTTTTTATTCTATAAAAATAAATCCCTGAACTTAAACATGCAACAGAAATAGAATCATTTGAATTCGTTTCTTTTTCTAAAACTAATTGACCACAATTATTATAAATAGAAACAGTTGCTTTATTACATCCATTGGGAAATGAAACAGAAAAATAATCTTTAGTAGGATTTGGAAAAATTAAAAATTTTCCTTTATTATCATGGCTTACAGACAACAAAGCCGTATTTAAAGCCAATTGAAAATCTGGAATTCCATAACCATAATATTTATCTGGATTAGTAAATCTATCTGCTGATTGTTTTACAAAATCTGATACTTGCTGATTAGATGCCCATGGAATTGCCTGCCAAAAACTAGCAATCATACCCGCCATTACTGGACATGAGAATGAAGTTCCATTTGCAGTTTCAATTGTTCCAGATATGTTTGAAACTGTAGTATCAGCACCTTTAGCCATAACATCAGGTTTAACTCTAAGGTCAAAACTAGGTCCTATAGAGCTGAATGCAGCATAAGTTCTATCGTATTGAACGGCTCCAACTGCTAAAACATTAGTTGCTTCTGCAGGGACTCCAATATTTGGTTCGGAATTGCCACCGCTATTTCCAGCACTCGCTACTACAATCATTCCTTTGCTGTAAGCAATATTAGCTCCTTGTGATGCAAAAGCAGTATTTCCTGTCATATCAGAATAGGAATAACTATAATTAGGATTGTCATAGCCAAAATATCCTAATGAAGTTGAAATTATATCAACACCTAGTCTATCTGCTTCTTCGGCAGCTTGCACCCAATAACTTTCTTCTACTGGGTTTTCGCTTGAAATATCTTCGGTAATAAACAAATAATAACTTGCATCTGGAGCAGTTCCAACTAATTGTCCGTCAACATAGCCCACCATACATGATAGAGTCATTGTGCCATGATTATGCGAAGAAAATACATTTGTATTCCCAGCAACAAAATTATATCCTCCTAAATACAATCCGTTTGTAAACATTCGATTGAAAGGAACTATATTGTCGACTTCTGTAAATCCGGAATCTAAAACCGCAATAATTTTTCCATTTCCAGTATAATTAGCTTGATGTAATAATTGACCATTCAACATCTCAATTTGATTGGAAGAAGTTCCATAATTGAAGCTATTTTGAACATTCATTTCTTTATTTATCGATTTATATGGCTTTTGAATTGCCATTTTAGAATTCAAAGAATTATTAGCAAAATGAATGTGATGGACACAAGGCAAACTTATTAAAGCATTAATATCTGAAATACTACCACGAATATGAAGGCAATTCAACCATTTGGATTTAGCCATAACGGTAATTCCAGTTGCTGAAGTTATTTGATTCACATAGGAAGTTTCAAGAGGTACATCACTAATTGTTAAAGCAATTCCTTGTTCTATTCTCCTATCTAATGCTCTTTGAGTTAGCATTGTTACTGGATTGTCTAAAAAAGATGTTGCATTAGGTTTATCATTAAAATATACCCAAGCATCTTCTTGTGAAAATCCACAGAAAGAAATTAGAAATAAAAATAGCAGCAGTATTTTTTGCATAACTTCTATTTTAGTAAAGTGCTAATTTATGAAATCACTCCAGAACCCACTAATTCATCTTCAATATTCCAAGCCACAAATTGCCCTTCGGTTATTGCTGATTGTGGTTGGTCAAAAGAAACATACAAACCACTTTCAAATTGATATAATGTAGCTTTTTGCAATTCTTGTCTGTATCGAATTCTTGCTAAAACTTTCATGGATTCTCCATTTTTTAGGGCTAAATCTTCTCGTATCCAATGAATTTCTGAAGACTGAACTTTCAATATTTTTTTGAATAACCCGGGATGATTGGCACCTTGACCTGTATAAATACTATTAGATGTTACATCCGTAGCAATGATAAAAAGTGCTTCTTTAGTTCCACCAACATTTAATCCTTTTCTTTGTCCTGTAGTATAATAATGTGCACCTTGATGTTTACCTACTATTTTTCCTAATTCAGGCGAATAGAAAATTCCTTTAGCTTCATAAGCTAATTGTTCTTCCAAAGAATTGAATTCTGGTATTGTTTGATTGTATATCGAATTAGCAGCTTCAATTTCATATATCAAGCCTTCTTTTGGTTTTAATTGTTGTTGCAAAAACTCGGGCAAACGCACTTTTCCTATAAAACATAAACCTTGAGAATCTTTCTTTTCTGCAGTTACTAAATCTAATTGCATGGCAATTTTTCTAACTTCAGGTTTTGTTAATTCCCCTATTGGGAATAAAGATTTTGCCAATTGTTCTTGAGATAATTGACAAAGAAAATAGGATTGATCTTTGTTGCCATCCTTACCAGCAAGTAATTGGTAAACGGGGGTTTTATCAACTTCAATTTCCCCTTTTCGGCAATAATGTCCTGTAGCAACATAATCTGCACCAAGACTTAAGGCGATTTTCATAAAAACATCAAATTTAATTTCGCGATTGCACAACACATCAGGATTTGGAGTTCTTCCTTGTTCATATTCGTTGAACATATAGTCCACGATTTTTTCTTTGTATTGTTGGCTTAAATCAACTGTTTGGAAAGGAATTCCAAGTTTTTCAGCGACTAAAAGTGCATCATTACTGTCTTCGAGCCATGGACATTCATTGGAAATAGTAACAGAATCATCATGCCAGTTCTTCATAAAAAGACCTATGACTTCATAGCCTTGTTCTTTTAAAAGATAAGCAGCAACACTAGAATCTACCCCACCCGAAAGTCCAACTACAACTCGTTTCATTATAAAAAAATCTTTAACAAAGTTACCGCAAAATCTGTAAAATAATATACTTTACTATCCGTTAAAATAATTTAATCGTAGTCAAAACTATTTTATCTTCCCATTTTGCTTTTGATTTCATTTTCAAGATCAGGATTAGGTTTTTCTACTTCTTTAATTTCTACTTTTACCTCAGACTGATTGGGCATTTTAGGTTTTGTAAAAGATTGGTTTTGATAATTCATATTGACATCTTTCAATTTTCCTTTCACAAGCATTTTCCAAACACCTATTTTCTTTCCGTTTTTAAAAATTCCTTGAGCTGCGATTTGGTTTGCTGCATTTTTAAAAATAGCTAATCCGTCAAATATTCCGTTCTTATAATTGCTTTCTTCTAGCACAGTTCCGTTTTCGGCATAACTTTTATAAACTCCATTTTTAATTCCATCTTTGTATGTTGTTTCTTCTGCGATTGCACCACTTTTATAGAAAACTTTTCTAACACTATTTAATTTACCATTAGTGTAATATTCTAAAGTCATCATTGATGGCAAGTCTTCGTGATAATATTTCCATTCTCCATCAAATTGCCTATTCACAACTTTTCCTTCGCTTACTTTATTTTTATTTTGATTGTAAAAAATAGTGTAGCACGAATTATCTTTCGAATTAAATTCTCTTGTTGCGATTACTGTTCCCGCTTTAGTATCATCAAAAAACTTAAATATCCCAATTTCTTTTCCGTGTTCAAAGGTTCCTTCATATCGTGGTCTTTTCGATTCTGCGTAAAAACCTTTCCACAATCCGTTTTTTTTGCTATTCTCATCAAGTTTGTTAAAATCTTGGGCAATAGAAAAAGTTGTTGTTAAAAGAAAAATTAAAATATATTTCATCTTAAAATATTTATTGTGTAACGTTTAAAAATTATTTCTAACTATGTCACGAATATCATCTGGTTTAAAAACTAGAAATGATTCATCTAATTATTAATCAAAAATAAAAAACTCTGTTTAAAGATATATTTTTAAACAGAGTTTTGGCAATTTATAGTATTAAATATTATTTCTTTTTATTTTGTAATTGCTTTTGGCTTTCTGCTTGTTCCATCATTTCACGCATTTTTTTCTGGAATTTACCTTCTGCTTTAGGCTTTGTTTTATTCTCTTGAATTTGAGCATGTATTTTATCACTGTTGATAAAATACTTTTTGATTACTAACATAATTCCGATAGTAACCAGGTTAGAAATAAAATTATATAAACTCAATCCAGAACCATAAGTGTTGAAGAAAATCAACATCATTACAGGAGAAACATAAATCATAATTTTCATGATTTTACCCATATCAGGCATTCCCTCTTGGGGAGGTTGAGCCATAGCTTGATCGCCTGAAGTCATTTTCATATAAAAGAAAATTGCAATGGCTGCTAAGATTGGGAACAAACTAATGTGATCGCCATAGAGAGGAACATGAAATGGTAACTTTGCTATTTGGTCAAAGGATGATAAATCATTAGCCCAAAGAAATCCCTTTTGTCTCAATTCAAATGCCGATGGGAAAAACTGGAACGAAGCATACATAAACGGTAGTTGTATCAATGCAGGAACACATCCTGCCATAGGATTTACACCTGCTTTACTATATAACTTCATAGTTTCCTGTTGTTTTTTCATTGGATCTTTTTTGAATTTTTCACCAATTTCCGTAATCTCAGGACGTAATACTTTCATTTTTGCTTGTGACAAGAACGATTTAAAGGTTATTGGAGACATGGCTATTTTTATCAAAATAGTAAAGATGATGATGGCAATTCCTAATCCCATAAAAGAACTTAAAAACCCAAATAATGGAATGAAAATAAACTTATTTATCCATCCGAAAACTCCCCATCCTAACGGAACAATTTTCTCAATATTTCGATCGTAGCTTTTTAATGTTTTATAATCTGTTGGTCCAAAATACCAACTCATTTTATAATCTAGCTCGCCATTATTGAATGCTAAAGGAATAGTCGATTTGTATTGTTTTGTAAAAACGGTGTCTTTCTTTTCGTCATTAACTAAATTATCCGAATGCAGTTTTGAAGTTGCAAATGGTATTTTTGTTAATAGAATTGTAGAGAAAAAATGTTGCTTGTAAGCAATGTAGGAAACTTTTTCAGGAGTTTCTTCTTTATCTGTTCCTTGACCTACGTAATCAATTTTATCATCTTTATGTTCAAAATAAATTTCGGCATACCGATTTTCATAAGAAATACTTTTTTCATTTCTAAAGGTTTTTAAATCCCATTCTAAATCTAACGGTTTTGATGAATTTAACACAGTATTTAAGCCTTGAGAACGAACATCAAAATCAATTAAATACTTGTTTGGTGCTAAAACATATTTGTACTCCAAATATTCATTGGCACCCGATTTTAGTTTCATTGAAAGTAATTGATTATTTCCTACTTTGGTTAAAGTTGGTTCAAAAAACAAATCTTTTGTATTTAAAACACGATTATCTTTGGTTAGTAATTGCAAGTTAAAAGAAGCATTATTGTCTTTAATTAATTCTACTAATTGCCCCGAATTCTTTTCGAATCTTTCAAAATTTTTCAAAGTAGCTTCTACGATAAAACCCCCTTTATTAGCAATTTTTAGTTTTACCAATTCGTTTTCCAGAGTAGTAAACTCTTCTTTTGCTGAAGACAAAGTTGCCGAGTATGCAAAACTTCCTAATACACCTTGTAGTTTTTGTATTTTAACAGAATCAGTAACTGTAGAATCAGTAATTGTTTTTGCAACTACTTGCGCGGGAGTAACTTTTGGTTCAGCTTTTGCAGCTTTTTCTGTTTTCGCTTTTTCTTGTTGCTCTTTTAGTTCTGTTTGTCTATTGTTGTACATCACCCACATGATGATTACGAAGATTAAACCAAAACCAATAATCGAATTATAATCAAATTTCTTTTGTTCCATATATTGCTGAACTGAGTTCAGTATCTTTAGTTAATACTATTTTTTATGTTTTACCATTGCGGCCACAAAGCTAACAAAAATTGGGTGTGGATTTGCAACGGTGCTTTTATATTCTGGATGATATTGCACGCCAATAAAGAAGGGATGGTTTTCAATCTCTACAATCTCCACCAAGCCAGTTTCAGGATTGGTACCCGAAGTTTTTAAACCCGCGTTTTCCAGTTGCTTTCTGTATTCGTTATTATATTCATAACGATGACGATGACGTTCTTCTATTTGTGGTTTTTCATAAATTTTATGTGCCAAAGAGTCATCTACAATATCACATTTCCATGCACCAAGACGCATAGTTCCACCTTTATCAGTAATAGTTTTTTGTTCTTCCATCAAGGCTATTACAGGATTTTTTGTTTCCTCATTCATCTCGGTAGAATTGGCATCTTTTATACCAAGAACCGTCCTTGAATATTCAATTACTGCCATTTGCATCCCTAAACATATTCCAAAAAAGGGAATGTTATTTTCTCTTGCATAGCGAACAGTTTCTATCTTTCCTTCAATCCCACGACCACCAAAACCGGGAGCAACAAGAATTCCATCTAATCCTTGTAATTGTTCCGCTGCATTTGTTTCGTCGATATATTCTGAGTGAATACTTACCACATTAACTTTGGTTTGATTAGCTGCTCCAGCATGAATAAATGCTTCTAATATTGACTTGTAAGAGTCTTGTAATTCTACATATTTTCCAACTAAACCAACATTCACAGTATGCTTTGGATTTTTTAATCTATGAAGAAAAGTGTTCCAGTTTTTCAAATCAGGTGCTACTTTTTTTGCTAAGTTTAATTTTTTTAAGGCAACAATATCTAGACCTTCTTCCAGCATTAAATTTGGCACTTCATATATTGTTGATGCATCTATAGATTGAATAACAGCTTCTCTTTTTACATTGCAAAACAGCGCTAATTTTTGACGCAATTCATCGGACAATTCGTGTTCCGTTCTGCAAACTAATATATCTGCCTGAATACCGCTTTCCATCAAAGTTTTAACGGAATGCTGTGTTGGTTTTGTTTTCAATTCACCTGCTGCTGCCAAATATGGAATTAAAGTTAAATGAACCACAATACTATTGGATTCACCCAATTCCCAAACTAATTGACGTACCGATTCTATATAGGGCAACGACTCAATATCACCTACAGTTCCTCCTATTTCAGTAATCACTATATCAAAAGCGCCCGATTTCCCGAGCAACTGCATGCGTTCTTTGATTTCGTTTGTTATATGAGGAACCACTTGAACTGTTTTTCCTAGAAATTCACCTCTTCTCTCTTTTTCAATTACTGAAAGATAAACTCTTCCGGTAGTAACATTATTTGCTTGTGAAGTAGGGACATTCAAAAATCTTTCATAATGACCTAAATCTAAATCGGTTTCTGCTCCATCATCGGTAACAAAACATTCTCCGTGTTCATAAGGGTTTAATGTTCCAGGATCGACATTGATATAAGGATCAAATTTTTGAATAGTTGTTCGATATCCTCTTGCCTGTAATAATTTTGCTAAAGAAGCTGCAATAATTCCTTTTCCTAAAGAAGAAGTCACACCGCCAGTAACAAAAATGTATTTCGTTTGATTCATTGTGTAGTTTGTTGTGTTGTTGTTGTGAAAAACGAGGCAAAAATACGATTATAAATTGATAATTGATAGTGGATAATTAACAATTAAAAATAAATTAAAATGCGCTTTACTACTTAGGATATTGCTTCTTAATATTGCGAACTAATTCTTCTAACCCGTTTAATTTAAGTTCGTAAACAAGTTGTAATTGCTCACCAAGTTGTCCTTTTGGAAAACCTTTATTACTATACCAAACGACATAATATTCAGGTAAATCAATTAGATGATAACCTTCATATTTACCAAAAGGCATTTTGGTATGTGCCAGTTTAATGAGGAGCTGTTGTTGTTCGTTCAAGACTATTTCCAATTAAAAACAATTTCTTTTTTAATATCTGGATGCAAACTAAAATGAACAGGACAAGTCATGGCTGTTCGTTCCAAAATAGTTTTAGTTTTTTCATCAGTATCTAAATTCATTTGAAAGGTCACATGAATTTCAGAAATACGTCTTGGTTCTGCTGCCATTATCTTGGTAACTTCTGCCGTTGAACCAGAAAAATCAACACCTAAGTCTGTTGCTTTTATTCCCATAACGGTAAACATACAACTTGCCAAACCGTTGGCGACAGTATCCGTTGGAGAAAAAGCTTCTCCTTTTCCGTTATTATCAAGCGGTGCATCTGAGATGATTTCACTTCCAGACAGCAAATGAATTGAGGATGTTCTTAACTCTCCTAAATAAGTAACTTTTGAAGTTGCCATTATAATGCTTCTTTTATGGTTAAATCAGTATCGTAATACAATATGTAAATCCCCTTATTGGAATAACCATAGGTTGTATTTTCTACATAATCAAATTTGTTTTCTATTTGTTCGGAGGAAGATTTTTTAACTGTTTCCTCAAAAGTTTTTTCTTGTGACAAACGAAGTAGCGTATCAAAAGTTATATCAAAACCACGAATTGCATATTGGTTTGGTGTAATTTTATTAATTTTCTTGTACTTAGCATCAAATTGATTGGCTTCATCAGTTTCGTTTGGTCTAGAAAGTGATGGATACAACAAATTAAGCTTAGTCAATCTTGTTAGTGAAATTTCTTCAAAATCTAAAGTTTCATTTGGTTCCATGATAACCATTTGTAATTGAAAATCTTTTTGAAGATTTAACATAGCGGTAGTAGATGCTAAAATCATTCCTGTACTTTCTGAAGCAATGATCACATAATTCATTTTCCCTTTTTGCAAATGAACTTTCAAACTATCAGCTAAAAAAGAGTTTTTGGTACTCAAACCAACAATTTTTGTATCCGTTTGCATCTCTTGAATATATTGTTTTACACTTGATTTTTTTGGATCTATCACAGCAATTATGTTTCCTCCTTTGCTTCTCATATAATCAAAAATAGAGTTACGCAATAATTCTAAAGAAGGCATAGATTGATATAAATTAGAAAATTTTTTAACAACTTCTTTTGATAATGGGGATATAACAGGAATTTTTGTTGGCTCAACTAGTTCTGCTAACTTTTCTACATTTGATTGATAAAATGGTCCTATAATGGCATCCATCTTCGACAAATCATATTGTTGCACCAGAGCGGTAACATTAGAAGAATTTTTAGTTTCCTGTGAATCTAAAATCTTTATATCTACGTTCAACCCTAAAACCTTTGCAGAATCTATTGCCATTAAAGCACCTGAATAAAAATCTAAAGTTAGATTTAAAAACTTATCTTTTTTTAATCTTGCTTGTGTTGAATTTATAGTGTCACTTTCTAATTTACTGATATTAAATGGAAAAAGTAATGCGAGTTGTTTCCTCGCATTTGTATTAATAGTTTTGAATAAATTTCCTTGTTCTTTTTTTGGAACAATTGGCTTTTTTAGCTGGGGCACTCTAAGAATCATACCTAGTTTCACTCCTTTTTTTAACTCAGGATTTAGTTGAATTAATTCTACTTCTGATATATGAAAATCACTAGCAATACTTGCAATCGTTTCTTTTGGTTTTACAACATATTCTTGAAGATGTTTTTTAAGACTACTATTTTGTAGTGGATATTTTTCAACTTTTGGAGTAACTGGTTCTTTATTATTAGCTACAACAGAAGATGTATTACTAGATATTACTAGTTTTAATCCAATTGGAAAATCATTCACTATTTGTGGATTTAATCGTTCCAATTCTTGAATAGTCATTCCATATTTTTTAGATATACTATATTTGGTTTCTTTAGATTCAATAACGTGATAAGATACTTTTTTCGAGTAGCCTTTTACTTTTGACTCTGATTTGATAATTTGTTTTGGAATATCATTACTCGAAGGTATTGTAATGTTTTGTCCAATCTTTAATCCATTATTCAACAAATCTGCATTTGCAGCTTTTAGGGCTTCAATAGTTAGATTATATTGTTTTGAAATGCTATATAATGTTTCATTTTGTAGTACTATATGAGTTATAGGATTTGATTTAGGTGCATCTTTTTTTACTAAATTAGAAGAGTTAGTAGGGACTGCTGTCGGGATCAGCAACACACTATTCAACTGAATACCATTCTGAGAGTCGGGGTTTAATTTGAAAATATCATAAGGCGTAACTCTATATTTTTGAGCTATAATAGTTATAGTTTCTCCTTTAACTACAGTATGCTTTATATATTTATCTTGCATTGCTGAAACAGAAAATACAAAAGAAAAAATGGTTAGTGCTATTGAAAAAAGAATGCGCTTTTTCATGAACTTAATATTAATTTAACGTATAAAGTTAACAAAACTTTTTAATATCAATCTAAAATGATATATTTTTGATTAACTATTTAATCATAAAAAACTATTCCCATTCTATAGTGGCTGGTGGTTTTGAACTAATATCATATACTACTCTATTAACACCTTTTACTTTATTTATAATTTCGTTTGAAATTTTCATCAAGAAATCATAGGGCAAATGAACCCAATCAGCTGTCATTCCATCTGTTGATTCTACGGCACGAAGAGCAACAACCTTTTCATAAGTTCGTTCATCACCCATCACGCCAACGGAATTTACGGGTAACAAAATGGCTCCTGCTTGCCATACTTTATCGTATAATCCATGTGATTTTAAACCTTCAATAAAAATCGAATCTACTTCTTGAAGAATTCTGACTTTTTCTGGAGTTATAGCACCTAATATTCTGATTGACAATCCTGGTCCAGGAAAAGGATGTCTTCCTAAAAGTTCGTTATCGATACCCAATGTTTTTCCCACTCTGCGAACTTCATCTTTGAATAACATTCGTAAAGGTTCAACAATTTGTAGTTTCATAAAATCAGGCAAACCACCCACGTTATGATGCGATTTGATGGTTGCCGAAGGTCCTTTTACTGAAACCGACTCAATAACATCTGGATAAATAGTGCCTTGAGCTAACCATTTAACATCTTCTATACGATGCGCTTCTTCATCAAAAACTTCAATGAATGACTTTCCAATAGCTTTTCTTTTAGTTTCAGGATCTTCAACACCATCCAAAGCAGAAAGAAAACGCTGCGAGGCATCTACGCCTTTCACATTCAATCCCATGTCTTTGTATTGGTGTAATACGCTTTCAAATTCATTCTTGCGAAGTAAACCATTATTCACGAAAATGCAATACAAATTTTTGCCAATAGCTTTGTGTAATAAAACTGCTGCTACTGTAGAATCAACGCCTCCCGAAAGACCAAGAACAACCCTTTCATTTTTTACTTTTTCCTGTAATTCTTTTACACAATCTTCCACAAAAGCATTTGGTGTAAAATTCTGAGGCACTTCTGCAATTTTGACTAAAAAATTCTCTAGTAGTTGTTTTCCATCAGTCGAGTGATAAACTTCTGGATGAAACTGAATGGCATAAGTTGTTTCGCCTTCAATTTTGTAAGCCGCATTTTCTACATCGTGAGTACTTGCCAATTTCACGCCATTCGCTGGTAAATGTTTAATTGTATCACTATGACTCATCCACACTTGAGAATTGATATTGACATTTTCAAAGAAAACTTCATCTTCCTTAATGTAGGACAAATTAGCTCTTCCATATTCTCTAATAGTAGAAGCCGCTACTTCGCCACCTGAAAAATGAGCTAAATACTGCGCGCCATAACATACAGCAAGCAAAGGATATTTGCCGCGAATGTGAGATAAATCAATTTTTAAAGCATCATCAGAACGAACCGAATAGGGACTTCCTCCAAGAATAATGGCTTTATAGGAAGATAAATCGGATGGGTAATTATTGTAAGGAAAAATTTCGCAGAATATGTTTAATTCGCGAACGCGGCGAGCAATTAGTTGTGTGTATTGCGAACCGAAATCTAAAATAAGTACGTTATGTTGCATGTGCAAAAGTAGTATTACTATTTGAAAAATAAAAACTCAATTTTGGAATATTATAAACTTAAAAAGCATCTCAGTTTGAGATGCTTTTTAAAATGATATCAAAAAATTATTTTTGTTTAAATGCTTTTACTCCAGGGAAATAAGCAGTATTCCCAAGTTCCTCTTCAATACGCAACAACTGATTGTATTTTGCCATACGATCAGAACGTGAAGCCGAACCTGTTTTGATTTGACCACAATTTAAAGCTACCGCTAAGTCAGCAATAGTGTTATCTTCTGTTTCACCAGAACGGTGAGACATTACTGAAGTATATCCTGCATTGTGTGCCATATTTACCGCAGCAATGGTTTCTGTTAATGTACCAATTTGATTTACTTTCACTAAAATTGAATTGGCGATACCTTTTTCAATTCCTGTTGCTAATCGTTCAACATTCGTAACAAATAAATCATCACCAACTAATTGAGTTTTATCACCGATTAATTCAGTTAAGTATTTCCAACCCTCCCAGTCATCTTCATACATTCCATCTTCAATAGAAATAATAGGATAATTTGTAGCCAAAGACGCTAAATATTCGGCTTGTTCTTTTGAAGTTCTAATTTTACCTGTAGCCCCTTCAAATTTTGTATAATCATATTTTCCGTCTACATAAAATTCAGAAGCTGCGCAGTCTAGAGCAATCATAACTTCGTCACCAAATTTATAACCTGCGTTTTCAACTGCTTTTTTAATAGTATCAAGAGCATCTTCTGTTCCTCCGGCTAAGTTTGGTGCAAAACCTCCCTCGTCTCCAACGGCTGTTGAAAGATGTCTATCGTGTAATACTTTTTTCAAGTTGTGGAAAATCTCAGTTCCCATTTGCATAGCATGAGTAAAAGAAGTTGCTTTAACTGGCATAATCATAAACTCTTGAAAAGCAATCGGTGCGTCCGAATGTGAACCACCATTAATGATATTCATCATTGGAACTGGCAAAGTATTAGCAGAAACACCTCCAACATAACGGTATAATGGCAAACCTAATTCATTAGCCGCTGCTTTTGCAACTGCCAATGAAACACCTAAAATAGCGTTAGCGCCAAGATTTGATTTGTTTGGAGTAGCATCTAATTCAATCATTAATTGGTCAATATGATTTTGTTCAAAAACAGAAACTCCCATCAATTCAGGAGCAATAGTATTGTTTACATTATTAACCGCTTTAGAAACTCCTTTACCCATGTAAGCTTTTCCTCCATCACGTAATTCAACTGCTTCATGTTCTCCAGTAGAAGCACCGCTTGGTACAGCAGCTCTTCCTAAAACGCCGTTTTCAGTGACAACGTCTACTTCTATCGTTGGGTTTCCTCTTGAGTCAAGAATTTGTCTAGCGTGAACTTTTATAATAATACTCATTTTTTATGATATTTAGCTAAGTGATTAAATTTTATAATGATTACAAATATATTTTATCTTTTTTTATCAAATTGGAAATTCCATTGAATGTTATTAACGCAAACGTTTTAGTATATACCAAAGAAATTAGTTAGTAATTATTGAGCTTCTTCTAGTTGTTTACTATTTTTAATGTTAGTTATAAAATCATTAAAAAGATATTCTGAGTCATGTGGACCTGGACTAGCTTCAGGATGATATTGTACTGAGAAACAAAGCTTCGATTTCATTCGCATTCCGGCAACTGTATTGTCATTAATATGATAATGAGTAATTTCTAAATCAGGATTTTTTTCAAGTTCTTCTCTATTCACAGCAAAGCCATGGTTTTGAGAGGTGATTTCTCCTTTTCCTGTCAATATGTTCATAACTGGATGATTTATCCCTCTATGTCCATTAAACATTTTATAAGTAGAAACACCGTTGGCTAAACCAATGATTTGATGACCTAAACATATTCCAAAAACAGGTTTGTTTGAAGTAATAATTTCTTTTGCAACTTCAATAACTTCTTCCAAAGGTTCAGGATCGCCTGGACCATTTGACAAAAAGTAACCATCAGGATTAAAATCTTTTAATTGTTGAAAAGGAGTGTGATATGGAAACACTTTTATATAACAATCTCTTTTAGCAAGATTCCTTAAAATATTTGTTTTAATACCTAAATCTAATGCTGCTATTTTATAGATTGCATTTTCATTGCCAAAGAAATAAGGTTCAATTGTGGAAACTTTTGAAGCTAGTTCTAATCCTTTCATATCTGGAACAGTAGCAAGTTCTTGTTTTAATTCTTCTATTGAAGTGCCATCAGTGCATATTACAGCATTTTGCGCACCGTTATCTCTTATATAACTTACTAAAGCTCGTGTATCAACATCTGAAATACAAATCAAATTTTGCTTTTCAAAATATTCTAATAAGTTACTTTCTGAATCTGGTCTTGAATGATTAAAACTAAAATTTTTACAAACCAAACCTGCTATCATAATTTTGCTAGACTCTACTTCGTTAGCATTAATACCGTAGTTCCCAATATGTGGATTGGTTGTCACCATAATTTGACCAAAATAAGATGGATCGGTAAATATTTCCTGATAACCTGTCATTCCTGTATTAAAGCAAACTTCACCAAATGTTTTGCCTGAAATGCCTATAGATTTTCCGTAAAAAATCGTTCCATCGGCTAATAATAAGATGGCTTGTGGACGTGTTTTGTATTTCATTCGTTGTAGATATTATTTTTCATAGGTCTCATGCAGTCGCTTCGCTCGTGTCAAAGTTGTAATTAGTTGTTTTGCAAATTTAAACTTTTACAATTTAAAATTGAAATTTGTTTTTAAAGTTATAAGTAATCTTTTCAAATATTGTTTAATTAAAACTTATTTGTACTTTAACATAATGAAAATAAACTACCTATTCCTATGCCTTTCCTTTGTGTTGAATTTGAATGCACAAATTATTAATGTTGCTGATACAAATTTTAAAACCAAATTATTATCATCATCACAGAGTAATGACGTAGCAAAAGATTTGAACGGCAATTATTTTGCAATTGATATTAATGGTGATAATGAAATACAGCTAAGTGAGGCAATAAATGTAAAAGCACTCAACATTTCATTTGCTCTTATTTATTCAGTATCAGGCATAGAAAATTTTACTAATTTGGAATTCCTAAACTGTAGCAACAACGAAATTTTCACATTAGACTTAATCAACTTGACTGGTTTGAAAGAGTTAAATTGTAGTAGCAATTATATCAATACAATAGATTTAGAAAATTTAACCCTTTTAGAAAATTTGAATTGCGAAATGAACCAGTTTACTTCACTAGATGTAAATGGATTAAGTCATCTAAATAGTTTAGTTTGCGGCTATAACGATCTTCCCAATCTAACGGTTACGGGCTTGGTCAATTTGCTAAATTTAGATTGTTCTGGTAATTATCTGACTGATTTAAATATACAAGGTCTGAGTAACCTACGAACGTTATCTTGTAGAATCAATCAATTGTCTACAATAAACTTCAGCGGATTAGAAAACTTAGAAATTTTAAATTGTGAATATAACCAAATTACCACTCTAGATGCAGGTGGATTAAATAACCTTCAGTATTTGCGATGTAGTCTTAATCAAATCACTTCATTAAATCTTACAGGTTTAAGCAAGCTGCTAGAGTTGTATTGCAACAATAACCATTTATCAACATTAAACGCAAATGGATTAAGCCAATTAATTTATTTAGACTGCACCTACAATCAACTCAATGCAATAACATTGATAGGTTCTAATAATTTACAAAGGCTTGAATGTAGAAATAACTCGTTTACTACATTAAACCTTAGTAATACTAGTCATTTGGAATTTCTTGGTTGTCAACAAAATCTTCAACTATCCTCTTTGTACATAAAAAATGGAGCTAATGAAAGTGTGAATTCTAATGGCACCAACGGTATTACTTATGTTTGTGCAGATGATTTCCAAATCTGGACGATTCAAAGCCATTTTGGCGTAGGATGTTTAGTAGATACTGAATGCGATTTATCAACTAAAGAGGAAACTATAATAGCCAATAAAATAAAAATGTATCCCAATCCGGTAAAAAATATTCTAACAATTGATGCGAATTATACAATAATTAAAATAGAAATATACAATAATTTAGGGCAACTCATATTAAAATCCACTGCAAAAACTATTGATGTTTCAAACTTAAAACCAGGCAATTATTTAGTATTACTATCAACTAATGAAGGAAATATAAGAGGAAAGTTTCTTAAAGAATAGCTATGCCGTAAATTTCATTATAAAAAAAGGACAAACTTAAAAGCTTGTCCTTTTTTATATATTAGAATTGCAAACATTTATGCCTCTTCTTCTTTTGATTCTTCGTCAGTTGAATTAGCTTCTGGAGTTTCATCAGATGGAGTTTCTTCAACTTCTGCTACTGCAGGCGCTTCTTCAACAGCTTCTGGAGTTTCTTCAACAGCTACTGCTGCAGGAGCTTCATCAACTACTTCAGGTGTTTCCACTTCAGCAACTGGAGTTTCCACTACTTCTTCTACTACTGGAGCAGCTTCTTCAACAATTGGTGCTACTTCTTCAACAACTTGTTCTGAAGCTTTTGGAGCTGTGGTAGTTTCAGTCGATTTTTTTGCACGACGTGTTCTACCTTTTTTCTCTTCTTTTTTACCTCCGTTATATAGTTCGTTAAAGTCAACTAATTCAATCATGGCCATATCAGCGTTATCACCTAAACGGTTACCCATTTTAATGATACGAGTATATCCACCAGGACGATCACCTACTTTTGCAGCAACTTCTCTAAAAAGTTCCGTTACTCCATATTTATTTCTTAAGTAAGCAAACACTACACGACGATTGTGAGTTGTGTCTTCTTTTGATTTTGTTACTAATGGCTCAACGAATTGTTTAAGCGCTTTAGCTTTAGCAACAGTAGTGATAATACGTTTGTGCTCGATAAGAGAACAAGCCATATTAGCCAACATAGATTTTCTATGACCAGTCTGTCTGCTTAAATGATTTACTTTTTTTCCGTGTCTCATTGCTATTGTAAATTTAAACCTTTAAGGTTTAGATTATTCTTTATCTAATTTATATTTACCTAAGTCCATTCCGAAAGTTAAATTCTTATTGGCAACTAATTCATCTAACTCTGTTAGTGATTTTTTACCGAAGTTACGGAACTTCATTAAGTCATTTTTATTGAAAGATACAAGATCTCCAAGTGTATCAACTTCTGCAGCTTTTAAACAATTCAATGCTCTAACAGATAAATCCATATCAACAAGTTTTGTTTTAAGCAATTGTCTCATGTGTAATGATTCTTCATCATAAGAATCAGTTTGAGCAATTTCATCAGCTTCAAGTGTTATTCTCTCATCAGAGAATAGCATAAAGTGATGAATTAAAACTTTTGCAGCTTCGGTTAAAGCATCTTTCGGATTAATAGAACCATCAGTTTTAATTTCAAAAACTAATTTTTCATAATCTGTTTTTTGCTCCACACGGAAGTTTTCAATAGCATATTTTACATTTTTTACTGGAGTAAAAATTGAGTCAGTAAAAATAGTACCAATTGCAGCGTTTTGTTTTTTGTTCTCTTCTGCAGGAACATAACCACGACCTTTCTCGATTGTTAATTCCATATTAAGATTAACTTTACTATCAAGATTACAAATTACCAATTCCGGGTTTAACACCTGGAAACCGGAGATGAATTTTTGAAAATCACCTGCTGTAATCTGATCTTTTCCTGAGATTGAGATAGAAACTGTTTCATTATCTATATCTTCAATTTGACGTTTGAAACGTACTTGTTTAAGATTTAAAATAATTTCTGTAACATCTTCTACAACTCCTGAAATGGTAGAAAACTCATGCTCTACACCTTCGATACGTACCGATGTTATCGCATAACCTTCTAACGCAGAAAGTAAAACTCTTCTAAGTGCATTACCAACTGTCAATCCATATCCTGGTTCTAAAGGTCTGAATTCAAACTTACCTTCAAAATCGGTTGAATCGATCATGATAACTTTATCGGGCTTCTGAAAATTAAATATTGCCATAATTTAGA
>CALPPS020000035.1 GCA_943325515.2 Flavobacterium psychrophilum | reverse complement strand
TTCCTGACCACGGCTCTCGTTATATGAGCAAAGTATTCAGTGATGATTGGATGAACGAACAAGGGTTCTTTGATAGCATCAATGCAGAAGAAGTCCAAAAAGTAGAATTTATCAAATAGTAATAGTTTTTTACCGAACTGTTATAAAAAATGCCAAGTTTACTTGGCATTTTTTATATTTAATTTCCAGAAAATTGCAAATTACTTAAGTTCTTATACATACCATTATCTAAGGCTAATAATTCTTTATGAGTTCCTTGTTCAGTGATCATTCCTTCATTTAATACTAATATGGTATCGGCTTTTCTAATTGTTGCTAAACGATGGGCAATAATAATACTTGTTCTTCCTTCCATTAAAGTTTCTAGAGCTTCTTGTACCAATTTTTCGCTTTCGCTATCTAATGAAGAAGTGGCTTCATCTAAAATTAGGATACTAGGATTTTTTAATAATGCTCTAGCAATAGCGATACGTTGGCGTTGACCACCAGAAAGTTTTATGCCGCGTTCTCCTACCAAAGTTTCGAATTTTTCAGGAAATCCATTAACGAAATCTAAAGCATTGGCTTGTTTGGCTGCTTTTAAGATTTCTTCCTCAGATGCATTTGGTTTTCCATAAGCAATATTTTCGCGAATTGTTCCGCCAAACAATAGTACATCTTGTGGAACAATACTCATATTCCCACGAAGATTTTCTAAATCATAATCATAAATATTCTTGTCATCTATTAAAATTTGTCCATTGTCAATATCATAAAAACGGAGTAGTAGTGCCGATATAGTTGATTTTCCAGCACCACTTGGTCCTACAATAGCGATTTTTTGTCCAAAATTTGCAGTAAAATTAACCTCTTTCAATACCTGGATTTCTGGTCGTGAAGGGTAACTAAATTGTACATTTTTAAAGGTTATATTTCCTTTAATTTTTTCTGTTGAATGATTTTGAGAGGCATTAATTTTTTCGGGAATTTCTTCTAACAATTCAAAAACGCGTTCGGTTGCGCCAACTGCTTTTTGAATTTGAGCATATAACTCGGCTATACCACCAAAAGAAGCTCCAATAAATGTAGAATATAAAACGAAAGAAATCAAATCACCAACGCCTTTAATTTCACCATTAATACACAAACTTACGCCATACCAAACTACGGCCACAATGGCGCCAAACAAACAAAATATAATAAAAGAAGCAAAGTAACCGCGGTATTTCCCACCTTTGATGGCTAATTTTACCACGTCCGAAATTTTACCTTTGTAGCGTGCAATTTCATACCATTCGTTGGCAAAAGCTTTTACATTACTAATTCCTTGCAATGTTTCTTCAACAATAACTTGGCTTTCGGCCACTTGGTCTTGCACATTTTTAGAAAACTTACGAATAAATCTGCCAAAAATAACTGCAGCTACCGCCACAACAGGAACAATGCAAAGCATCATTAAAGTTAGTTTTAGACTAATGGTGGCCAAAAAAATGACGCCACCTATAATTAAAATAAACTGACGTAAAAACTCAGCAATTGTAGTAGTTAAAGTATCTTGAATTTGAGTAATATCAGAACTAATTCGACTGTTCAATTCGCCCACACGTTTTTGTGCAAAAAATCTCATCGGAAGTTTGATGAGATTGCTGTATAAAGCCAATCGGATATTGGCTAAGGTGTTTTCTGTAAAATTAATGAATAATGACAATCTGAAAAAAGAAAAGAAGGATTGCAAAAGTAAAATCCCCATCAAACCTAGCGCAATATTTTTGGCTTTGTTTAGATCTTTATTAGTTACACAATCAACTAGCATTCCTAATAATTTTGGAAATGCTAATGCCGTTGCACCAGTAAATAAAAGAAAAACTAAACCCAAATAGAATTTCCATTTGTGACTATTTGCATATTTAAATATTAAAATGGCTTTGCTTAGTGTACTTGCGTTTAGTTTTGCTTTTGGTAAGTCGTTTTCTTTAAATCTAGCCATTTTATTTTTTTTACAAAAATATAGTTTATCAAGCAATTTAATGGAGCAACAGTTCCTAAATAAAACAAAAAATCTCCAAATTACTCGGAGATTTTAATGTTTTAATACAAAAAAGTGTATTCTACTCTTCCATGGTATGATAGACGTTCATTACGTCATCATCTTCTTCAATTTTGTCTATTAGTTTTTCTACGTCAGCCATTTCTGCTTCGGTTAACTTTTTAGTAATTTGTGGTATTCTTTCAAATCCTGAGGATAAGATTTCAATGCCACGACTTTCCAATTCTTTTTGAATAGCACCAAAACTTCCAAAAGGAGCATAAATTAAAATTCCATCTTCATCGGCAAAAATTTCTTCGGCACCAAAATCGATAAATTCTAATTCCATTTCTTCAATATCTACATTGTTATTAGGAATTCTAAAATTACAAGTGTGGTCAAACATAAATTCTACCGAACCCTGAGTTCCCAAAGTTCCGTTACATTTGTTAAAATAACTTCTAATATTCGCAACAGTTCTATTATTATTGTCGGTAGCAGTTTCAATTAAAAGTGCAATTCCGTGAGGTGCATATCCTTCAAAAAGTTGTTCTTTGTAGTTGGCAGTATCTTTATCGGTAGCTTTTTTAATGGCACGTTCTACGTTTTCTTTCGGCATATTAGCCGATTTTGCATTTTGCATTACTGCTCTTAAACGAGAGTTGGCCTCAGGGTTTGGTCCGCCTTCTTTCACTGCCATTACGATATCTTTTCCGATACGTGTAAACGCTTTGGCCATGGCTGACCAACGTTTCATCTTTCTACCTTTTCTAAATTCAAATGCTCTTCCCATTTCCTTATTCTAAAATCTTAATTTGTTATTCTTAAATTTTCAGTTGCAAAAATATGTTTTTGCCATTGACTTTTAAAATCTATTTTTTATAAAAAGGCAATTTGACCACTTTTGCGGCTACTTTATTATTTCTGATTTGGATAAAAATTTCGCTATCAACGGCTGAGAATTGAGTTTTTACATATCCCATTCCAATTCCTTTACCCAATGTTGGCGCCATAGTTCCCGAAGTTACAATCCCAATGTTGTTGCCATCAGCATCTACAATTTCATAATCATGACGTGGAATGCCTCTTTCAACTAATTCAAAGCCAACTAACTTTCTTGAAACACCAGCTTCTTTTTGTTTTTTCAAATTTTCTGAATTGGTGAACTCTTTGTTGAATTTGGTTATCCAACCCAATCCAGCTTCGATAGGTGAAGTAGAATCGTTAATATCATTGCCATACAAACAGTAACCCATTTCCAAACGCAACGTATCACGAGCTGCAAGACCAATGGGTTTAATGCCAAACGGTTTTCCTGCTTCAAACACTTTATGCCAAACTTGTTCAGCATCTGAATTTTTACAATAAATTTCAAATCCACCTGAACCAGTATAACCAGTAGCTGAAATAATTACATCATCAATTCCTGCAAAAGTCCCAACTTCAAAATGATAATATTTGATAGCTGATAAATCTATGGATGTCAAGGATTGCATGGCTTGTACCGCTTTTGGACCTTGAATGGCAAGTAAGGAGTACTCTTCTGATATGTTTTTCATGTCAACGCCCAAATCGTTGTGAGACGAGATCCAATTCCAGTCTTTGTCAATATTAGAAGCGTTAACTACCAATAGATATTCTGCTTCTTTCATTCTGTAAACAATTAAATCGTCCACAATTCCGCCATCATTATTTGGCAGACAAGAATATTGAGCTCCTCCAATTTCTAATACCGAAGCATCATTGGAAGTGACTTTTTGGATTAATGCTAAGGCATTTTCACCCGAAAGTAAAAACTCACCCATGTGCGATACATCAAAAACACCCACACCAGTTCTAACGATTTCATGTTCGGCATTCACACCTTCATACTGAACAGGCATGTTATAGCCAGCAAATGGAACCATTTTGGCACCTAAACTTTCATGAATGTGCGTTAAAGCAGTATTTTTCATTTTAAATAGTATATGATATTAGTTTGATTTTATTTTCTAACAAAAGGTGGTAATAGTTTCGTAACAACTTCGCCAAAACCAATACGAACAGAACTATTTTGACAATAACCTTTCATGGTCACAGTGTCGTTATCATTAATGAATTTGCGTTCGGAACCATCTTTCATTTTTATTGGATTTTTTCCTCCCCAAGTCAATTCTAGCATGGAGCCATAACTATCTTCTGTTGGTCCCGATATAGTTCCAGAACCCATCATGTCGCCTGAATTTATACGACATCCATTAGAAGTATGATGAGCCAATTGTTGTGACATTGACCAATACATATATTTAAAGTTAGATTTAGTAACTAAGGAAGCTTCCACATTTTCGGGTTCAATATAAACTTCTAAAGTAATATCAAAAGTATGTTTTCCTTTTTGTTGCAAGTAGGGAAGAGGCATCGGTTCTTGACTGGGTCCTTTGCAGCGGAACGGTTCTAATGCATCCATAGTAACTATCCAAGGAGAGATAGAAGAGGCAAAGTTTTTGGCTAAGAAAGGACCAAGTGGCACATATTCCCATTTTTGAATATCTCGAGCACTCCAGTCATTTAACAAAACCATTCCAAAAATATAGTCTTCTGCTTCATTGATAGGAATGTTTTCCCCCATTACGTTAGCATCAGTAGTAATAAAAGCAGTTTCCAATTCAAAATCTATAAGGCGTGAAGGGCCAAATACAGGACTTGTTTCTCCATTTGGCAATGTTTGTCCCATTGGTCTATGAATAGGAATTCCTGATGGAATGATAGTTGAACTTCTGCCATGATAGCCTACTGGTATATGAAGCCAATTCGGTAATAGTGCATTTTCGGGGTCGCGGAACATTTTACCAACGTTGGTTGCGTGTTCTTTACTTGAATAAAAATCGGTATAATCACCAATTAAAACAGGTAGTTGCATTTCAACATCTTCTATTTTAAAGATTACAATATCACAATGTTCTTTATTGTCTCTTAGTTTAGGATTGTTACTATCAAAAATATCACTGATACGATTTCTTACTGATCGCCATGTTTTCTTTCCGTCTGAAATAAAGTCATTCAAAGTGTCTTGCATAAACATATCATCAGTCAATTCAATTCCTTCAAAATAATTCAACTGCTGTAAAGCTCCTAAATCAATTGCGTAATCACCAATTCTTGTCCCAATTGTGATAACATCTTCTTTGGTTAAAAAAACGCCAAAAGGAATGTTTTGAATAGGAAAGTCACTGTTTTCAAGGACAGTAAGCCATGATTTTCGAATAGGATTATTGGTGGAATTAGGCATGATGTTATTAAGATTAATTGTTGAAAAAATAGTAATCAAATATATCATTAACTATTAATTTACCAAACCATTTTTGTAATTTTGAGCTTTATTTAACGAAATATTTTGAAATGCAACGCGACGAACAAATTTTTGACCTTATTCTTGAGGAACAAGACAGACAAATTCATGGTATAGAACTTATTGCTTCTGAGAACTTTGCAAGTGATCAGGTTATGGAAGCGGCAGGTTCCGTTTTAACAAATAAGTATGCTGAAGGCTATCCTGGCAAAAGATATTACGGTGGTTGTGAAGTAGTCGATATTGTAGAACAAATTGCAATTGATAGAGCAAAAGCCTTATTCGGCGCTGAATATGCTAACGTACAACCGCATTCAGGTTCACAAGCGAATACTGCTGTTTTTTCAGCATGTTTACAACCGGGTGATAAAATACTTGGTTTTGACCTATCTCATGGTGGTCATTTAACACATGGTTCGCCGGTTAACTTTTCGGGTAAATTATATACACCCTCTTTTTATGGTGTAGAAGCAGCAACGGGTCGCTTTGATTATGACAAAATTCAAGAAATTGCAACACGTGAAATGCCAAAAATGATTATTGCTGGTGCTTCGGCTTATTGTCGTGATATGGATTTTGAAAGATTTAGAGTGATTGCCGACAGTGTTGGAGCACTTTTATTAGCCGATATTTCGCATCCTTCAGGTTTAATAGCTAAAGGATTACTAAATGACCCGATTCCGCATTGTCATATTGTTACTACTACAACTCATAAAACATTGCGAGGACCTCGTGGTGGATTAATCATGATGGGGAAAGATTTTGAAAATCCTTGGGGATTAACCACGCCAAAAGGCGAAATCAGAATGATGTCGTCTTTATTAGACTTAGCAGTTTTTCCAGGAAATCAAGGTGGACCGTTAATGCACATTATTGCCGCAAAAGCCGTCGCGTTTGGAGAAGCATTGACCGATGAGTTTTTTCATTATTCTATGCAAGTACAAAAAAATGCAAAAGCCATGGCTGCTGCCTTTATGAAAAGAGGTTATAATTTAATTTCTGGAGGAACAGACAATCACATGATGTTGATTGATTTAAGAAATAAAAATATCACAGGAAAAGAGGCAGAAAATGCACTGGTAAAGGCTGAAATTACGGTTAATAAAAACATGGTGCCTTTTGATGATAAATCACCATTTGTAACTTCGGGAATACGAATTGGAACGCCTGCTATTACAACACGAGGTTTGGTAGAAGAAGATATGGAAACTATTGTGGAATTAATTGATAGAGTTCTAATGAACCATACTAATGAAGCGATTATCGAAGAAGTAGCTGATGAAGTTAACGAAATGATGAGCGATAGACCGATTTTTGTTTTCTAAATCATTCAACTTTTAAAACATAGAAACCTTCAGAAGTTAACTTTTGAAGGTTTTTTATTTTACAATGATATTGTATTTTTCCAATAACCCTTTCAAACCATCCGTTGAGAAAATAGCCTTCTTTAATTTATTCTTTTCTGGGTCAATGGTATAATCATAACTAGTAGAAAAATCAGCTTTGTTAGCAATAGTATCAATAAAAACAGCTCTTCTTAGGTTGCAATTATCAAACAATACTTCTGTTAAATCGCTTGCCATAAAATCTACGGCAATCATACTACAATTGATAAATTGCATTTTTTTCATCTTTAAAGCATAGAATTTGGCGTAATCAAGCAAACAATCTTTAAAGTGAAACTCAAAAATCACTTGGTCGGTCATTGCAAAATTAACTGCGGTAAAATTACATTTGGTAAACCAAACGCCACGAAGGGAAACATAATTAATTTTAGTTTCTTTAAAATTACAATCAAAGAAGTTGCAATCTATAAAAGTGACCGTTTGAAACGTGCAATCGGTAAAGTCACAAAAGTGAAAGGTGCAGTTTTCGAATTCTTTAAACTTGATATCAGCTTCCATAAAGAAAACATCTTGATACACTTCGTCTACAATATAATCAGAGGACATAAATTTGTTTTTAAGATGGTAAAGCTACTAATTTATCAAGTAATCTATTGCTAACAATTGTTGATAAATTTTATGGAGTAAATTACTTTTTATAAAGTTCTTTTTTGAGGAATGTAATACATTTGAAGATAATGAAATCATCAAATTATGAGAATTGAAACCGACCTTAAATTAGGATTTAAAGATGTAATGATTAGACCAAAACGTTCTACACTTAATAGTAGGGCACAAGTGTCTTTAGAACGAGAATTTAAGTTTTTACATAGCTCTCTTGTTTGGAAAGGTGTCCCAATTATGGCTGCCAATATGGATACGGTGGGCACTTTTGACATGGCGTTAGCCTTGGCAAAAGAAAAACTTTTTTCGTGTATCCATAAACATTATTCGCTTCAAGAATGGATTGATTTCATCAAAAATGCTCCTGCTAATATTTGTGATTACATAGCCGTTAGCACAGGTACAGGAAAAAATGATTTTAAAAAATTAGTCGAAATAATAGAAACCAATTCGCAATTGAAATTCATTTGTATAGATGTGGCCAATGGATATTCAGAACATTTTGTGGAGTTTCTGCGTCAAGCTCGAAAACAATTTCCCGATAAGGTAATCATAGCAGGTAATGTAGTCACAGGCGAAATGGTAGAAGAGCTATTACTTGAAGGTGCTGATATTGTCAAAGTAGGTATTGGTCCCGGTTCGGTTTGTACCACTAGAGTAAAAACAGGGGTAGGTTACCCACAACTTTCTGCCATTATAGAATGTGCTGATGCCGCTCATGGTTTAGGAGGACATATTATCAGCGATGGTGGTTGTGCTATCCCAGGAGATGTAGCTAAAGCATTTGGTGCTGGTTCCGATTTTGTTATGCTAGGAGGAATGCTCGCAGGTCATACCGAAAGTGGAGGAAAACTCGTAGAAGTGAATGGTGAAAAATTCAAACAATTTTATGGTATGAGTTCTGAAACAGCCATGAAAAAACACGTTGGTGGCGTAGCCGAATATAGAGCTAGCGAAGGCAAAACAGTGCAAGTGCCTTTCAAAGGTGATGTAGTTGAGACGCTTCATGATATTCTTGGTGGCATTAGAAGTACGTGTACTTATGTTGGTGCCTCAAAACTCAAGGAACTAACCAAACGAACTACTTTTATTAGAGTTACTGAGCAGGAAAATACTTTTTTCGGTAAACTATAAATCATGGATGGCACTACTTTTTTTAAATTTTGTCCCAATTGTGGTTTACAAAATTTCGAGTACACCAATAATTTCAAATTTAACTGCCATGCTTGTGATTTTGTATTATATCACAATATTGCAGCTGCTGTTGCAATAGTATTCACGTTTGAGGACAAATTACTATTCACCGTTAGAAATGTAGACCCCGATAAAGGAAAACTGGATTTACCTGGTGGATTTATTGATCCTGGTGAAACTGCTGAACAGGCCGCTTGTCGTGAAATAAATGAAGAAATAGGACTTGCAATTCTTCCTTCGGATTTGAAATACATCACGACGGCACCCAATAATTATCTTTATAAAAATGTGGCCTACAGAACCATGGATATTATATATGAGTGCCAATTAGAAACTTCAACTATTGATATTTTCGCCAAAGATGAAATAAAAGAGTTAATTTGGATTAAAAGAAGTAAAATACATCTTGAAAGTATTGGTTTTGTTTCTATCCGATCCGTTATAGGTCAATACTATTTACTTTAACTAAAAATTAATATTAGTTCTATACCCTATCTAAAGTTTATATAGTATTTTTATAGACTATGGAAAAGAACATGAAAAAAGGATTTTTATTCAAAAAATACGAAGCGCCGTTCCAATCGCCTTTTGATAAATTATTTGAAATTTTCAAAGAATTAATTACGCATACTTCGGGTGATTTTGATGAAGCTATTGATTGGTTAAGACAACTAGACGAAGAATACACCGATTCCAATTATACTATCGATAATTTTATCGAGGATTTAAAGAAAAAAGGTTACATCCGCGAAGAGCTTAAAGATGATGGAACTTCGGGAACTGGAATTACTGCCAAGACCGAAAGAGCCATTCGACAAGCTGCATTAGATCAAATCTTTGGCAACCTGAAAAAATCGGGAAGCGGCAATCATAAAACTAAATATTCTGGAAATGGCGACGAACAAACTGGTGAATTTAGAAATTACCATTTTGGCGACAGTATAGAAAGTATATCATTGACAGAGAGTTTGCGCAATGCTCAAGTCAATAATGGCATTGATGAATTTAGGCTAACCGAAAATGATTTGGTAGTTGAAGACTCGCGTTTCAAGGCTCAAATGAGTACTGTTTTGATGATTGACATTAGCCACAGCATGATTTTATATGGCGAAGACCGAATTACTCCAGCCAAAAAAGTAGCCATGGCGTTGGCAGAATTAATCACCACACGTTATCCAAAAGATACAATCGATATTTTAGTATTCGGGAATGACGCATGGCCTATTGCCATAAAAGATTTACCTTATTTAAAAGTTGGCCCTTATCATACCAATACCGTTGCAGGTTTACAATTGGCAATGGATATGTTGCGCAGAAAACGAAACACCAACAAGCAAATTTTTATGATTACCGATGGGAAGCCGAGTTGTGTTCGTGAAAAAAATGGAGAATATTATATGAATAGCAACGGTTTGGACGAGTATATTGTAGAACAATGCTACAATCAAGCGGCACAAGCCCGAAAGTTACACATACCTATTACAACTTTTATGATTGCCAATGATCCGTATTTGCAAAAATTCGTAAACCGATTTACAGAAGCCAATCAAGGAAAAGCATTTTATACTGGGTTAAAAGGATTGGGCGAAATGATTTTTGAAGATTACGAAACGAATAGAAAGAAAAAGATAAAATAGAGAAAAGAAGAAAGAGAAAAGAGGTAACCGACAACCGACAACTGACAACCGACAACCCAAAACCGAAAACCGAAAACCGCCAACCCAAAACCCAAAACCCAAAACCCAAAACCGAAAACCGAAAACCGAAAACCGACAACCGACAACCGAAAACCGAAAACCGCCAACCCAAAACCGAAAACCGAAAACCGACAACCAACAACCAAAAACCAACAACCAACAACAAAAAACCCATGAAAGAAATAAAAACACTAGCCGATTTAAAAAAATCAAATTGGATTTCAAGAAGTATTAAAGATGAATTGCGAGATAATCTGCGCGTCAAAATAAAGTCAGGTCAACCCACTTTTGAAGGAGTACACGGATTTGAAAATACCGTAATTCCGGAACTAGAGCGTGCCATTTTATCGCGACACAATATTAATTTATTGGGACTTCGCGGACAAGCAAAAACCAGATTGGCGCGAAAGATGATTGAATTGTTAGACGAATACATTCCGGTGGTAGAGGGTTCAGAAATTAATGATGATCCTTTTAATCCCATCTCTCGTTTTGCTAAAGATTTAATAGCCGAAAAAGGAGATGCAACACCCATTAAATGGCTTCACCGTAGCGAACGTTTTTCAGAAAAACTAGCCACTCCAGATGTAACCGTTGCTGATTTAATAGGAGATGTCGACCCGATAAAAGCGGCAAACCTAAAGTTGTCTTATGCTGATGATAGAGTCATTCATTTTGGAATGATACCAAGAGCCAATCGTTGTATATTTGTTATCAATGAGTTGCCCGATTTACAAGCTCGAATTCAAGTAGCTTTATTCAATATTTTACAAGAAGGCGATGTGCAAATTCGTGGTTTTAAACTGCGAATGCCTCTTGATATGCAGTTTGTTTTTACAGCAAATCCTGAAGATTACACCAATCGTGGAAGTATTGTAACCCCACTGAAAGATAGAATTGGTTCACAAATATTAACACATTATCCCGAGAATATTGCTGTCGCCCGAACCATTACGCATCAAGAAGCAAAACTTGACAAGCACCAATCTGAAACGGTTTACGTGCCATCATTAGCTAAAGATTTATTAGAACAAATAGCCTTTGAGGCACGTGAAAGTGAATATATAGATAATAAAAGCGGTGTAAGTGCCAGAATGACCATAACAGCTTTCGAGAATTTATTGAGTACTGCCGAACGACGAGTTTTGAAAGCAGGAGATGATACCACCTCCGTGAGATTATCCGATTTTATGGGAATCATTCCAGCCATCACAGGAAAAGTAGAGTTGGTTTATGAAGGCGAACAAGAAGGTGCAGCCATAGTTGCGCAACATTTAATAGGAGATGCTATTCATACGTTTTTCCCAGCTTATTTCCCAAAGATTGAAAAACTAGAAAAAGACATTGATGCTAGTCCTTACGCAAAAGTCCTAGAATGGTTTTTTACAGAAACAGGTTTCGAATTGCTAGATGATGCTTCAGATGAGGACTACAAAAAACAATTGGATGCTGTTCAGCCCTTAGAAGATTTAATCCAAAAATACCAACCTCAAATACCTGCCGAAGACAAATACTTTTTAAAAGAATTTGTACTTTGGGGTTTAGTAGAATACGACAAATTAAGTAAAGATAGGGTAGAAGTGGGTTATCAGTTTAAAGACTTATATAGCAGTTATATCAATAAATTATAATTGTTTTAATTAATCTTTGATATCCTATGTTTAACCCCCTTTTTATTTATGAAAACTAACTGGATTTTGCTTCGCAACATCCAGTAAAGCTCCGTAGTGGAAATGAAAAGTCCTTTTCAATCAGAGATTGAAAAACTTTTTTTGTGGTAATTTTAATTTTATGAGCGAGCTCAACATTAAAATTACCACAAAAAAAGCTCTGACTTTCATCAGAGCTTTTCATTCTTAAGTGACCTCGACTGAATGGAATTTAGTGAAGGTTTTCAACGCATTTATTGACTTTGTAGCGCTTTTTTTGGCATTGAGAGTGAGTTGTTTTTTCATTATGTGGACATAAATTGCCAAAATAAGACACAAATGGACACAAAAACAGCCACAATTTTTGGCTAAAAGTAGACCTTATCATAACTTTAAAATATTAATAATTTAATTTTTTTTAAGTATGAAATCGAAATTTTATCTTCGTAAAGGTAGTGAAAAAAGTGCTATCCAATTTGAGTTTAGAAATGGGAAAAACTCAAGATTTAGACAGTCAACCAATTTTGTAATTAATTCCGATAAAGATTGGGATTCTAATAAACAAAAAATGAAGTTGCCCTCTTCAACATTAAATGCAAAACTAATTAACAGTAAGTTATCAGAATTTGATAATTTGTTAAATGATTTACTTTACAAGGAAAACGAAAAATTTATTGGAATTGATTCAGTAAGGGAGATTTTCAGTATAGTTTTTGATGTAAATGGAAAATCTACATCTAAAGTTAAAAATGAGTGTTTTAATGTGGATTCCGTAGATGGAAAGTTAAGTGAAGATTTTATCACTTATTATGAATGGTTTTTAGTTTTTTACTCCAAAAACAATTCGCCTTATTCTAAAAAAATACTCACTAAAGGAACTCTAACAACATTAAAAAGTGCTTTAAATGTTGTTAAAAATTTTATGACTTATAAGAAAATTAAAACCTTGTATTTTAATGATATAAATAGAAAATTTTACAATGAATTTATTGATTATTTGACTAATGAAAAAAAATACACCAAAAACTATATTGGAACTGTAATTCAAAAATTGAAAACAGTTATGGGCTATGCTTATGATGAAGATAAGCACACCAATCTTGAATATAAGAAAAACTATTTTTCAAAGGTTACAGAGGTTATTAATCATCCATATTTGAATAATGAGGAATTGATTAATATTGAAAAATTAGTTTTAGAAGATGATGAACTAAACACTGTGAGAGATATTTTTCTTATTGGATGTAATACAGGATTACGAATTGGAGATTTACTTGATTTTATCAAAAAACCAACAATTATTTCTAAAGACAACACAAAATTAATTCAAATTTCACAGAAGAAAACTTCAAATTCTGTAGTTATTCCAATCAATTCAGTTATTAAAAGACTTATTAGAATTGATAGATAAATTTGGACTTAAAGACAAATTGTATAATGGTTTATTAAAATGCAAGTTTACCCAAATCGTAATCACATTTGATAATATATATTCTATTTTTCCTGAAGCAAATAACATAAGGTTTGTTTGTGATGAGCCTACAGCTATAAAATTATTCGCAGAATATATAAATGAGCATAAACTTTAATTTTTTGAATCAAATAAACTTCAATTCTATGTTTGACATAAATTTGTGGAAAGTATCTACATTAGCATTAATTGCATTAATAGGATATTACTTGAAAAATCCTGAAAAATTTGAGAAATTAGTATCTCTTATTTTAAAATTTTTAAAGTATGTAAGTGAACGCTTTGATAAATCATATATAAAATATGATTTACAAAGTAAAATAAATGACTATTTAAAAATTGTTTCAAAAAAGGTTAAACATATAGATATTGAAAAAATTAATGTTGAATGGATTGATGTTAGTAGTCAAACAACAGAGAATTATTTACAAAATGGGAAATTAATATTACGATTACACAAAAGTGATAATCAAAATAGAAATATTGTTAATGCTTCAATTGCATTTATTGCTTATGCCTTTTTAAGAAAAGCAAAATCTTATCTTGCTAATTATCAAAGAGAATCACTTGATTTGTTTGCTTGTTATGATTTATTAAAGCACGAAAAAACTGAAATTCTCGACCAATTTGTTCAAGATTTTATGAAAGACAAAATGGATAACGATAAAATTGCTAACCTGTTTGAGACATACGTTGATATTGATAAAGTAGGTATCTTTTATCCCATTTTAGTTCAAGAATTGACTTTTTTAGGAGAAAAAGTTTTTTCAAAAAAACGTGATGCAAATAAAATTTATGAAGAGGTTAAGCAGTTGATATTTTATTTAAATAATTACTCGAAGAGGAAATTAAATGAAAATATCATCAATGATTTTAATGGCGAATATTGCAAGTTTGCAATTAGAATTGTGGGCAAACAGTTTAAAATTAATACATTAGGAGAAGCGACTTATATTAAAAATATTGAAAAAATTAATAACGGAAATGAAACTATTTATTTAATTGGAAATCAAGAAAATAAAGATTTTATGATGTCTGTTTTTAAAAATTGTAAAGAAAGAATTAATTATGAACTACTGACAGATGATTCATATTCCGCTGTAATTAAAAATAGTGACGGAGAGGATTTTAATGTTAATAGTTATCTAATGATTTTAAGAAATAATATGACAACTGTATTTCATAGAAAATAAATTTTAAGGCTATAACCTTAAAAATATTTTTTTATTTCAGGTAATAACCTTAAATTTGTATAGAATAGTTCAGGTAATAGCCTTATGAAAAATAATAAACAATATTTGCTTTTACAGCAAACCGATAAGAAATTAGAGGCTTTCAAGGATTTGAAGGCAATAGTAGTGCCTACAAAAGGTTGGGTCAATACCTTTCGTACGACATTAAAAATGTCGTTACGTCAATTGGGTAATCGTTTAAATATTGCGCCACAAAGCACAAAGGAAATAGAGGAACGTGAAGCCAACGGTACCATAACACTCAATACTTTGCGTGATGTAGCCAACGCTATGGATATGCAGTTGGTGTATGGTTTTGTTTCCAAACACGAATCGTTAGAGCAAATGATAGAAAAACGGGCTAAGGAGTTAGCCACCGAAATAGTGATGCGTACAAACTATACCATGACATTGGAAGACCAACAAAATTCTAAAAAACGTATTGAAAAAGCCATTGCCCAAAAAACGGCAGAAATCAAACACGAAATGCCAAAATATTTATGGGATTAACGATTGAATATATAGACGGTCAAACGCCTTTAGATGAGGAGGAAAAAGAAGGACTTCGTATTCCTTCTATTACCACTCGGGAGGAATTAGACGAATTTGAGCAACTCAATATTGAGAAAGCAATACAATGGACTTTTGGCAAAAAACTAAAAGCAGAACAACTGTTTTCGGAAAAGTTTATCAAAGACCTGCACAAGCGAATGTATGGTGAAGTTTGGAAATGGGCAGGAACGTTTAGAACCTCTGAAAAAAATTTAGGTGTAAAGAGGCATTTGATAGCCATTGAACTGAAACAGTTATTGGATGATGCAATATTTTGGCAGGAAAATAATACGTATGCTTCGGAAGAATTAGCCATTCGATTTAAACATCGTTTAGTAAGTATTCATTGTTTTGCTAACGGAAACGGAAGACATTCTCGTTTGATTGCAGATTTGATAATGGAAAAATTGTACAACAGTAAATTCTTTTCTTGGGGTAGTGTTAATTTAGTAAAAGCCACCGAAGCAAGGAGCAACTACATACAGGCAGTTAGAAAGGCGGATAACAACGATATTCAGTCCCTAATTGCCTTTGCAAAATCATAATCTATGGGAAACAACTATTCAGAAGACCAATTGATTGAACAGACTTGTATTGATATTTTCAAAAATCAATTGTTATGGGAGATTGCCAACGTTTATCAAGGGGAAACCTTTGGCGAAAATAGTACTATTGGAAGACATAGTGAAGCAGATGTTTTACTAAAAAATAGGTTCTTGGAGGCAATACAAAAACTGAATCCGAATCTACCTTTTTCCGCTTATGAATTGGCTTATGAAATCATAAATAATGATGATGCTACCAAAAGTTTACCCGATTTAAACTTTGAGAAACACAACTTCTTAAAAGAAGGTATTCCTGTTACGTATAAGAATGAAAAAAACGAAATTATCCGTAACAAGAAAATAAAGGTCTTTGATTTTGACACCATAGAAAACAACAACTTTCTTGCCGTACAGCAATTATGGGTTGAAGGTAAATCTAAGCGTAGAAAGCGTCCTGATATTGTTGGTTTTGTAAATGGTATTCCTTTGTTGTTTATTGAACTTAAAGCGCACCATCGAAAAATTAAAGTGGCTTTTGAAACCAATTTAAAAGATTACAAGCAGACCATTCCGAAAATGTTTCATACCAACGCTTTTATTATTTTAAGTAATGGCTTTGAAAGTAAGATTGGTGCAATCACTTCTAAATACGAACATTTCCACGATTGGAAACGTATCACTGAAGAGCAAGAAGGAATTATCAGTTTAGATGGAATTCTAAAGGGCGTTTGCGAGAAAAACCGAATGATGGATTTATTCGAGAACTTTGTATTGTTTGATAATTCTATTGGTTCTATTGTGAAATTGATTGCAAGAAACCATCAGTTCATTGGAGTAAACAAGGCGGTAGAACATTTTGTTTCGGTTCAAGAACAAGCCAAAAATGGATTCATCTCTAAAGAAGACGCACAAAAATTAGGAGTATTTTGGCATACACAAGGCAGTGGTAAGAGTTACTCTATGGTTTTCCTTTGCCAAAAGATATTACGTGCTTTAGGAGGTGGTTATACCTTTTTATTAGTTACAGATAGAAACGAATTAGATTCACAGATTTACAAAACCTTTACAGGAGTTGGAGCAGTTCAAGATTTGAATGTAAAAGCAACGAGTGGAGAGCATCTGAAAGCACTTTTGAAAACTGACCAACGCTATATATTTTCGTTAATTCATAAATTTAACTTCGATGAGGTTATTACCGAAAGGGATAATATTATCGTTATTTCAGATGAGGCGCACAGAACTCAAGGCGGTTCATTAGCAATGAATTTGCGTAAGGCGTTACCTAACGCATCGTTTATTGGATTTACAGGTACACCACTGTTTAAAGACGATGAACTTACCCGAAGAATATTTGGGGAGTATGTTTCCAAATACGATTTTAAGCGTTCTATAGAAGATGGCGCAACCGTGCCATTATATTATGAGAACAGAGGAGAAAAGTTACGATTAGATAACCCAATTATCAATGAGCAGATTAGAGAAGCCATTGAGCAGGAGGATTTGGACGATGACCAACAAGCCAAACTCAAGAAACTTTTTGCACGTGAATATCCAATTCTTACAGCAGAAAAACGACTTCGTGCCATTGCTAAAGATGTAGTTACGCATTTTAACGGAAGAGGTTACAAAGGCAAAGCGATGTTTGTTGCTATGGATAAAGTAACGGCAGTTAAAATGTATGATTTGATTTCTGAAGAATGGTTAATCTACTTGGAAACCCGTAAAAAGGAAATTGAAAAAGTAACCGATTTACAAGAACAACTTTCGCAACAGCGAGAATGGGATTGGGCAAAAGAAACTGAAATTAGTGTAGTAGTCAGTCACGAACAGAACGAGATAGACAAATTTGAAGCGTGGGGATTGGATATAGAACCACATCGTTTGAAAATGAACACTCGTAATCTTGAGGAAGATTTCAAGGCTGAAAACCACCCATTCCGAATTGCTATTGTGTGTGCGATGTGGATTACAGGGTTTGATGTTAAGAGTTTATCGACTTTGTATTTAGATAAGCCAATGAAGTCGCATACTTTGATGCAGACGATTGCAAGAGCAAACAGAGTTCACGAAGATAAAAACAACGGTCTTATTGTTGACTATATAGAAACTTACAAGGCATTATTAGAAGCCTTAGCCATTTATGGCGATAGCGGAAGCAAAGGAAATCCAAGCGGAACAGACGATGTTCCTGTTCGACCATTAGAAGAATTAGTTGCCGATTTAAGCGAAACAATTCAGGCAACTGAATTATTTTTAAAAGACGAATGTGATTTTAAATTGAGCCTAATTACCAAAGCATCTGATAATTTATACAAAATTAAATACATCCAAAAGGGTTACAACGCTATTTGTAAAAACGATGAAACTCGAAATAAATTCGGCATTTTGGCAAGAGAGGTGTTCAAAAAGTACAAAGCATTGATGCCTGATAATGCAATCTATGATTTTAAAGACAATAGAGATGCTATAAACGCCTTGTATTCGATAATGAATGAAAAGATTGACGAAGCAGATGTTACTCATATCGTTTCCCGAGTGCAGGATGTAGTAAACCAATCCATTGAGAGTTTGAATATGGTAATGGAACAGGCTGAAGGCTATGGACAAAAAATAGATTTAAGCGGTTTAGACTTCAAGAAAATTGAAGAGGAATTTTTGAAAATTGAAGGTAACAAAAATATTGCCGTTCAATCACTAAAAGACCGTGTAGCCAAAAAAATGAATCGCTTACTTGACCAAAACCCAATGCGAATTGACTTTTATGAGCGTTATCAAGAAATCATTGAGAACTACAATAACGGTAAAGAATATGCTACGGTAAAAGAGTTATTTGATGCCTTGATATTATTGTTAGGAGATTTGTCAGAAGAAGAAAAAAGAGCAGAACGAGAGTTGTTAGATGAAGACGAATTAACGGTTTTCGATATGCTTAACCGAGATAAAAAAATCTCCGACAAGGAAAAAGTTGAGGTAAAAGATACAGCAAGAAAGTTATTGGAACATCTAAAAAACAATGAGTTTAAAGTGGAATATTGGTCAGAGAAAACACAAACGGCATCGGCTGTAAAGAAAGCGATAAACGACCACTTATATACAAAACTACCTTTCCCTACATTTAGCGATGGAGATAGAGTTGTAAAAACAGAGATATTATTTGATTATTTCAAAACGAGGTATGCTAATTTTGGAAGGGTGGCTTAAATTAAAACTATGATTAAATCTGTTAATAGACTTTTAAAGAATTATTTAAATGCTCGGAAAAGTTGGGAAGCGTGGTGTTTTATGGCAGGATTAAATAACGATTTGGAATTAAAAGGCAATTTAGTAAGTAAGAATATTGACAATAATCCACTGCTTTTTCATTTACGTTATTTAGCAATGAAAGATTATCATATAGAACTCTATAAAGTTTTAAAAAATAGCACTAATAATAAAGACAACATTTATAATTTGTTAGAAAAACGAATTAAGTCAAATCCCAAGAATATTTCCGAGTTAGAAATTGTTCTTAAAAAATTGAGAGATGAAGAAGTTGTAATTAAAGACCTTTGTGATATTAGAGATAAATTTTATGCTCACTTGGATAAAAACTTTGAAAAATATCTTTTGAATAAAAATAAATTAGAAAAAACACAATACTTATTTTCAATAATTGAAGAGATAATTATTTTACTTACTTCTTATGAAGAATTAATGCTAAACCTTAGAACAATAGAATCAAGAGAAGACTATTTTTTATAAATTTAATCATTAATTATGACTGTGTAGTTTTCTTATTTTACTTATAGTATTTGGATGTAAGTCTGTCATCTTAAATAATTCAACACCTTTGATTAAATGAAATCATTTAACAAATTTCTCTTTGCGATAAAAGTCACAATATAAATAACCTGAAAAGGTTGAGTTTTTTTTGCTTTTTATTTCGTAATAAACATTTCCAATCAAATCATCATTTACAGGTGTAAATTTAACAATAGTATCGTTCCCCTCATAGCCTATAGCATCAGAAACGACAGGTTCATTGAAAAACGAATCCATTACAGTAATTTCTTGATTTAGTAAGTAGGAGGCTTTTAATTCAGTAACTACCAAATCTTCTTCAGGATATGATGGGTTTAATGATGCACCCGAAACATATAATGAATTTGAATTAATGGCTTGTATCACTAAATACTTATCATTTGTCTCTTCCTGAATAACCACATAATAGTAGCGTTGGTTGGCAGGTCTTTTTAAACTACATCTTTCACAGAGTATTTGCCCTAATTTGAATTGGCTGCTCATTGTTCTAAAAAAGTTATTTATAGTATAAATTGATTTTACAGCATTTTCTTTACTTTATAAACTGTTGCTCTTGTTCTTTCTGTTATTCTCGAAATATCTGAAACTTTCATTTTTGATTGAAGACAAATTACAATGTCATTATGCTTTTTTAGTACTTTATTCCTATTATCAGTAGTGCCTTTTTTTCTGCCTGTATAAATCCCTGCTTTTTGAGCAGCCGTAATTCCGCCTCTACATCTCTCTCTGATTATCATTTTCTCGTGTTCAGCCAATGTTCCAAGTAAACTAATCATCAAATCAAAAAATGGGCTTGTATTGTCCATTCCTAAATTATCAATACTTAACCTATAATTGTTTTGTTTGAAAAATTCAATAGTCGTCAAAATATCAAGGGTTGACCTCCCGATTCTATCCACGCTCAAGATATGAGTTTCAGTTTGAGGATTTAATTTTAGATAATCAATCAACTTTTTTGCTTGAGGTCTATCCGTAAAACAAACTGCTCCTGAACATTTATCGATAAAAGCAATTTCTCCTTTAACTAATTGTCGAGATTCGTTCTGTTCTTTTGTACTGATTCTGCCATAAATTACTCTCATTTCTGTATATTTTTAGGTTACTAACTTATTTTTTTACTAATTGGTTGATTTGCTCTGAAAATAGAAAATTTAAATTGTGTCGTTTTAAGGTATAGTCTATTTTTGCTTCAAGGTAGCATTAAGTGCTTTTAAGTTAGCGGTTGCATACGTAACAGCCTTCAGTACAAAGCCAATCGCAAAAAGACCAAGAACACCGCCAAAAATATATATTCCCGTTTTTAAGTATTTGCTATTATAGATTTCATCTTTTATCATTTTATTAATGTTACCAACATTAACTCTATTTTTTCTTTCTTGATTCTGCATCTATTATTACGAAATATATAAGTGTTATTACTCCTGCTGTGATTAAGCCAAAAATGACTTTTTCAAATACTTTGTTTTTTCCTTTAAGCATAACATTTTGCTCTTGCAATTCTACAATCGGTAACGGTACAGGATTTAACTGCACTTTGGATATATCAAGTTTCATTTTTTGTATTTTATAAATTTAATTTTGAAATCTGATATTGGTATTACAAGGTAGTTATGTATCGCAAAATGTTCTTTTTTTTGATAAAGAACTATGTTCGAGTAAGTGTTTAAGCAATAAGATTTTCCTAACAAGAATTCTCGATGAAAAATACCCTCATCTGTACCGACCATTAGTTCTTCTAAAATCCGAATATTGTTTTGTAAAGGCTTTGTAGTAGAAGCGATGCTTTGGCGAAAGTTTTTCGCTTTGTCGTTCCAATATTTAATTCTATTTTCCGAATTTTTAAAGCGTTGAGTAGAGCGACTTGCAAAATACTCCTCGTCTGTTAGTAAATCTCTTTTTATCATAACGTTTTTTCAGTAAAACTATAAATTAGAACAAGTTGTTTGAATTTTTATCTGTTAAAGTGCTGTATTGGAGTGTACTGTTATATGTTGATACAATTAAAAAGTACATTAACACACGAATAATCATAGTAATTTGCTTTTATTCAACTTTAATGGGAATGTTTTTGATTTACCGAAGGCTCTTTGTTTATTTGCAGCGAATAATTCTTTATCATTGATGTAACTTTTCATTCCTTTAGATTTTAAATACTCTATTTCGTAATTGCTGTGGTCTTTCTTTTCAAAAATGGACTTGAATTTTTCTGTTGAAATTATTGATGTTGCTAAAAAAATATGGAAGTGTTTATGGAATCTTTTATCGCCAACATCTCTGACCCAAAAATATCCAAGTCTTTCGATTCCTTTTCGTTTAAGTTTTCGTGTAATAGTGTTTATGAATTTTGTTATTGTTGGATATGTATCTTGGTTTACAACTGCCGATAAAATTGTAATTTTTTTATTGGAATAATACTTCTGATAGACATTAAAAAATAACCTTAAAAACCTATCTCTTTTATAAATTTTACTTTGCAGGTCTGAAACCTCGTTTAGTTCTCCTGTTTCAATATTTAGATAAGTTTTATTATATTTTGGAAGTATTGGAGTTTGTCCTGTATTAACGCTCTTATTAGACCCTTCCGATAGGTATCTAATATTTCTCAATACCCATTCACTCATAGCACTCTATTTTTCTCGATAAGTGTTAAAATTGAGTCCATCGAATAAAATTTCCTGCGACCAATCTTTGAAACCTCTATTGAATGAGTTCTTTCGAGGTTTCTAAGTTGGTTGTCACAATAATCAAAATAGCGTAGTACAGCATTTTTTGTTAACCATCCACCTAATGATAAACCATTATTTTCCATAGCCAATAGTGACTTTTTAATGAGCAAAATTTCAACCATTAGTCTGTCCACTTCTTTCATAGTAAATGGTTTTAAAGGAATTTTGGTTTAATGGAGTTAATATTGGATTCGGTTACAGTTTCGGCATATACCAATACCTTACGACCCATTTTAAAGGCTCTTATACGTCCGTTTTTTATTAATCTATCAACTGTTTTTATTGAGCATCGGAGATGCTTGGAGGTGTCTTTTTTATCCCAATAAGTAGGGGGTAGGTTGTGCTTTTCCATAATCTTTTATAGTTTAATTATGGGGTCAAATGTAAGTAGAGAAAATTGTAGGCTTAAAAAGTAATCGTTGAAGAAAATAACGATTTTATAGTTTTTCTAACGAAAAAAAAGAAGTTTTTTTTCTTCGTATTCGTTGCTTGCTATTTTTGGTATAACGTGTAGACTTTTGAGAGGATGTGTAAAATTAATTCGATAGGGAGGCTTACTAAGTAACTGTTTAAAATGTTCGGGTTTAATGTCGTTATCTAAAAATTTATCCCCTTTCATTTTAGTATATATGCAACTGTATTTTGTTAGAATAGATTTGTTTTTATAAAATTCTTGATTTAAATAATTAAAAAAATCAAATGCTTGTTTTGATGTAAATGACTTTTTAAGATTGGTTTCACCCATTGAAGAGTCTAACAAAGAATTCTTTTTGGCTTCGTAAACAACTTCAAGATTTAATATTGAATTTGACAATAAATTTTCATCGACGATTGATAAAGCATCAATATTATACCTTATACATTCTAAACAAATGATGTCTATGATTTCTTGAAATATCTCTTTAAAAATTTTAACTAATTTAATTTTGTCTTCAACTTTTTCTACAATTTCTACAATTTCTTCTCCTACTTCTTTTCCTTTTACCACTTTTATCACTTTTACTAATATACCTACTTCTTCTTCTTCAAAAATAACAGAAAGATAATTGTGGTATATTTCAGAAATTGAAAAAAAATAATTTTTAATTAAATCACTCTTTTCCAACAATGAAATACCGAATAAATTATGTGAAATCTCCTCTCTAAAGTAATTGGTGCATACAAATAAATGCTCCTCTAAATTATTAAAGTCATCATCTTTCCATTCTAATCTTTCAAAAATTAGGTTGGGCATTTCAGTAATTTTTAAAAATGCACTATGATTCATTTAATTTATTATATTGCTGTTAGTTATGATTATGGTCACAAAGTAGCCACACAAATATAATAAAAAATCCCGAAACCTTGTATATCAAGTGTTTCGGGATGTTAAGAGTGACCTCGACTGGATTCAAACCAGTAACCTTCTGAGCCGTAATCAGATGCGCTATTCAGTTGCGCCACGAGGCCTTTTTTGTGGGTGCAAATATAAGTATTAATGTCTAATATGCAAACTCAATATACTTTTAAAGCACTATTACTA
>CALPPS020000034.1 GCA_943325515.2 Flavobacterium psychrophilum | reverse complement strand
GATAACCGAAAACCGATAACCGACAACCGACAACTACAATCTCCCGTCTGCTTGTTCTTTCAACACCCCTTTCACATCAAACAAAACTCCATTAGCTTTTTTCAACTTTGAGAAATCGATAGAAGTAAACTCATTGTGAGCTACTCCAAGAACAATGGCATCAAAAGTTTCAGAAGGGATTTCGTTAGTCGTTTCTAATTGGTATTCATGCCTTACATCTGATGGTTTTGCCCAAGGATCATAAATGGTTACTTGAATACCGTAATCTTCCAAAGCATGAACTACATCTACAATTTTTGTATTTCTAACATCGGGGCAATTCTCCTTGAAAGTGATTCCTAGCATCAGTAATTTAGCCCCATTAATAGTAACCCCTTTTTTTATCATTAGTTTTACTACTTGAGAAGCAACATATTCGCCCATACTATCATTTAGTCGTCTTCCAGCCAATATAATTTCGGGATGATACCCTTTTTCTTGAGCTTTTTGAGCCAAATAATAAGGATCAACACCTATACAATGTCCGCCAACTAGCCCTGGTTTGAAAGGAAGAAAGTTCCATTTGGTTCCAGCGGCTTCTAATACGGCATGAGTATCTATTTCTAGTAAATTAAAAATCTTGGCCAACTCATTAACAAAAGCAATATTAATATCGCGTTGGGAATTCTCAATAACTTTAGCCGCTTCAGCTACTTTTATGGAGGGAGCTAAATGAGTACCTGCAGTTATAACAGATTTATATAATTCATTAACTTTTTGACCAATTGCTGGAGTAGAACCTGAAGTTACTTTTAAGATTTTTTCAACCGTATGTTCTTTATCGCCTGGATTTATTCGTTCTGGAGAATATCCTGCAAAAAAATCAATATTAAATTTTAATCCGCTAACTCTTTCTAAAACAGGAATACATTCTTCTTCAGTTACGCCGGGATAAACAGTAGATTCATAGATAACAATATCTCCTTTTTTCAAAACTTTCCCAACGGTTTCACTTGATTTGTATAATGGAGTCAAATCAGGGCGGTTGTTCTTATCCACAGGAGTTGGGACGGTAACGATATAGTAATTACAGGCTGCAATATCTTCTATAGTGTTGCTACAATAAAGTCCATTTTCAGAAGAATTAGTAGTAGCTAATACGCTACGTAAGGTAACTTCATCAATTTCGAGCGTTGAATCAATTCCTAAGTTCAATTCCTTTATTCTATTTTGATTAATATCAAAGCCAATGACAGAATACTTGGTTGCAAATAATCGAGCCAATGGCAATCCTACATATCCTAATCCTACTACTGCAATTTTTATATTCATAAAATTTATTATACGTGTTAATTTTTATTTGATATAAACAAATTCAATAATAAAGTAATCCAAACAAAATAATTATCTAAAAGTCATAAGCCATCTAACCAATACAAATTTTCACCCTAAAAACCGAAAACTGACAACCGATAACCTAAAACTAACAACCGAAAACCGACAACCGATAACCGATAACAGATAACCAATAACTGACAACCGATAACCAACAATCGACAACCTCAAACCTCACTACGACCCAATAGATTGGTAAATAAACCCTATTTTTTTTATCTTATCGGCATCTAATAAATTTCTACCATCAAAAACAAAAGCTGGTTTTGACATAGAATCATAGATTTTTTGCCAATCATACTCTTTAAATTCGTCCCACTCTGTTAAAATAGCAATCGCATGAGCATTTTCGCAAGCTTGGTAAGGATTATCAAATATCAATATATACTTATCATTTTCTGTAGCATTTCTAGTTTCTAAATAGTCCAAATCATTTAAAACTTGTTTACGCCCAACTTTTGGATCATACAAAGCAATGGTAGCTTGCTCATTGATTAAATCATCTGCAACATAAATAGCTGCTGATTCTCTGGTATCATTAGTATCTTTCTTGAAAGCCCAACCAAAAAAAGCTATTTTCTTTCCAGATACCGTGTTGTAAAGAGTCTGAACAATATTTTTAGAAAACCTTCTTTTTTGGTGATCGTTCATAATGATGACTTGTTCCCAATAATCGGCTACTTCATTCAATCCAAAAGCTTTTGAAATATAGACTAAATTTAAAATATCTTTTTGAAAACAAGAACCTCCAAATCCTACTGATGCTTTTAAAAATTTAGAACCAATTCTACTATCCATACCAATAGCTTTAGCTACTTCATTAACATCAGCCTCAGTTTTTTCACATAATTCAGAAATGGCATTGATAGAAGAAACTCTTTGAGCTAAAAAGGCATTAGCCGTCAATTTAGATAATTCTGATGACCAAACATTAGTTTTTAAAATTCGTTCTCTTGGCACCCAATTAGCATAAACATCTACTAAAGATGCTATGGCTTTTTGACCTTCTGGTGAGGTTTCTCCACCAATAAGAACTCTATCAGGATTTAATAAATCTTGCACCGCGGTACCTTCTGCAAGAAACTCTGGATTAGATAGTATCTGAAACTGAACTCCATTTCCGGTGTTATCTAAAATACTTTTCAATGCTTCGGCAGTTCTAACTGGCAAGGTTGATTTTTCAACTATTATTTTATCTGTTTTGGCTACTCTAGCTATTTGACGGGCACATAACTCTATATATTTCAAATCGGCAGCCATCCCTTTTCCGGTTCCATAGGTTTTGGTTGGGGTATTTACGGAGATGAAAATTAATTCTGCCTCTTCAATAGCCTTATCAACTGCTGTAGAAAAAAACAAATTTTTACCTCTTGCGTTGCCTACAATTTCATTTAGCCCAGGTTCATAAATAGGAATGTTATTGACATCTTTATCATTCCATGCTGCTATTCTAGCTTCGTTTAAATCAACTACAGTTACTTTAATATGTGGGCATTTTTCGGCAATTATTGCCATAGTTGGTCCTCCAACATAACCGGCACCGATACAACAAATATTAGTTATTTTCATGCTTACTTTTTTATATATTATAAAAGTTATAAATAGTTTATTTTAAATGCTCCCAATACCATTTTACAGCCTCTTTCAAACCCTCTTGGAAAGAGTATTTGGGATTGTAATGCAACAATAACTTAGCTTTATCTATACTAGCTAAAGAATGGGGTATATCACCAACCCTATTGGGACCGTGAATTATTTCAATTGCTGCAATTTTTTCATCAAATTTAGCTAAATATTTTTTTAAATAAAACACCATATCATTTAAGGTTGTTCTATCACCATAAGCCGTATTGTAAACAGTATTAATAGCTTCAGAATTTTGAGTTAGGATAGCTAATTCATTCATTTGAATCACATTATCAATATAGGTAAAATCTCTTGAGTAATTTCCATCCCCATTAATTATTGGGCTTTCATGTTTCATAAGTTGCATTACAAACTTAGGAATAACTGCGGCATAAGCACCATTTGGGGCTTGTCTTCTTCCAAAAACGTTGAAATATCTTAATCCTATGGTTTCCAAACCATAAGTTTTACTGAAAATTTCTGCATATAACTCATTTACATATTTAGTAATAGCATAGGGAGAAAGTGGTTTTCCTATTTTATCTTCAACTTTTGGCAAACTTTCATAGTCTCCATAGGTAGAGGAGCTGGCGGCATAAACAAATCTTTTAATTCCCTCATCTCTTGAAGCCACAAGCATATTCAAAAAACCAGAAACGTTTACTTCATTGCTTGTAATAGGATCATTTATAGAACGAGGAACAGAACCCAATGCCGCTTGATGTAATACATAATCAACATTCTTAACAGCTTGTTTACAAGTTTCAATATTTCTTATATCACCTTCAATAAATTTAAAGTTTTTATTCTCAAAAAAAGGTTCGATATTATATTTATGTCCCGTTGAAAAGTTATCTAAAGAAATTACATAATAGTTTTTAGACAAGAAGTATTCGCAAAGATTAGATCCTATAAAACCGGCGCCACCTGTTATTAATATTGCTATTTTATCATTAATCATTTTCTAAACTTTTTAAACATTCTGGATTTCCATTTGGCAAATAATCCATTTGGTTCTTCATCCTCATGATAACCACTTCCGTAGCCATAACCATAACTGTATCCATAACCATAACCATAACCTACGCCATATTTAGCTTTATTTTCATAACCGTTAAAGATGATACTAACGTTGTTTAATTCTCCTCTTTTACTTCTATTGTTTAGTAATGTTAACATTTCTTTTTTAGTGAAATTTTGACGCACTACATATAAAGTTACATCACAAAATTGAGACAATTCCAAGGCATCAGAAACCAATCCTACAGGTGGTGTGTCTAAAATAATGTAATCATAATTTTTCTTCAATTCTTCAATCATCTCTTTCATTGTTTCTCCAAGAATCAATTCGGAGGGATTTGGTGGAATTGGTCCTGATGTAATTACGTCTAGAAAAGGAATGTTTGTGTGTTGAATTACTTCCTCTATTTTTTTTTGTCCAATTAAATAATTAACAGCACCAATATCATTTTTAATTTTAAAATCATCAAAAATTTTAGGTTTTCTTAAATCTAATCCCACTATGATAGTCTTCTTTTCGCTAAGAGCAAAAACTGTTGCAATATTTATAGAACAAAATGTCTTACCTTCTCCACTGATAGAAGAGGTCAACATTAAAGTCTTGGTTCCTTCTTTGCTCTGCTTTTTATATAAAAACTGCAATGAAGAACGTATAGCTCTGAACGATTCTGAAAGTGCTGATTTAGGTCTTTCATAAACAGATAGATTATTTTTAGAGTGTTTTACTCCTACTATACCAATTAGAGGCAATTGTGTAATATTTGTAATATCCTCTATATTTTGTATTGAATTACTTATAAAGAAAACAAAGAACACCAGTACTAATGGAACAAACAATCCAGCAAAAAAAGCCAATACATAATTTACTGCTGTTTTTGGTCCCAATAAACCACCTCCAACATCCTTTGCTGGATCTATAGTTTGTATATCTGATAAATTTGCAGCTTTCACTATAGATGCTTCACTTCTTTTTTGTAAAAAAGTATTGTAAATATTATCACTTAAATTATATTTTCTTGATAATTTTAACCACTCTTGTTTATCTTCTGGCAAACTACTTATTTCATTCTCAATTTTACCAATTTTTCTATTCGCAAGATTAAGGTCATATTGGAGAGCATTTTTATAAGTATTAATATTTTCTAATAGCACTCTCTTGATAGAATTTATTTCATTATCAATTCTTTCAAAGTAAACATCTCCTTTTACTGAATAAATCAATTCTGATCTTTGCAGCGAAAGTGCAATTAACTTAGATACATTTATGTTAATGTTTGGCTCTGAAATTCCTGCAACTGTTGGCGCAGGTAATTTTGAATAATCAACTACGCTTTTTAGATAATTTTTTAATGAATTTAAAAATTCGATTTTTCTTTCAACATCATCTTTTTGAAGATCATATTTCATTAATTCATCTTTATAATTTGATCCTCCTTCTTCTATGCCAATAATATTATTCTTTTTGCTAAATTCTTTTAACTCTTCCCCAGAATTTTTTAACTCTTTTTCCATTTTTGAAAGAGTTTTATCTATGAAATCAATCGTATTTTCTGCAAATTTATTTTTGCTTTCCAATTGTTTTTTTATCAATACATCTACTGTTGCATTAAGATAATCAACCATTCTTTCTTTATTAGTTCCCTCCATTGCGAGTCTTAAAATTGACGCGGCTTTTTCATCAACCTCTACTTTTATTTTTTTTTGATTTGAAACGGTATTATCAAAGGAATTGAAACGCAAAAGTATTTCATCCTCAAAATTTTCTAGATTATTTTTTTTAATGTCTAGTTTCCAGTGCAGATAGGGTAAATTTATATCCTGACCAACTCTAAATATTTGCTTAAATTCTTTGTTTTGAATGGGTAGGGTAATAATATTATTATCTTTATACCTTACAAGTTTCACATTATCACCTTCGAAAGAAATAGTGATTTGATAGGTCTTATAAGACAACATTTTAACTTTTATAAATGTTTCAAATAATTGATATTTTGTTTTATCAAGACTGATTTTAAAAGGAACTTGACCGTAAACATCTTTAAGAAAATATTTTGTTTGTTTGAGATAATCTATGTAAGACTGTAAACTATCTACAACTAATTCGTGGTGTGATCTAGATTTTAATGTGGTAGAAACCATTTGCACTTTATCGGAAGTTCCTCCCCAATTAAAAACTAAACTTGTATTGGAAGTAAAAAAAGGATTATTTTCTTGTTGTATTGATACGGTAGACTCTATTCCATAAATTTTTTGTTTTCTAATATTAACTTGATGTGCAATTGAAAAGGTGATTATTAGACCTACAATAAACCACTTCCAATAACTTAAGGTTTTTATTAAAAACCCTTTAAAATCAAAGCTATTTGGCTTATCAAAAAAATTGAAGTCTTTTAAGTCTAACATGAATGATAGTATTAATTTTTAAGTAAGAAGAAAATAGTCGTTGATAATGATAAAAGAGTAATGATAGTTGACAGTGACTCTAAACCTGTCTTTCCTGTTCCCCATGATTTTTGTTTCAATGGTTTGATGTAAATATAATCATTGGGCTGAAGATAAAAACATGGTGAATTTACTGCTCTACTATCCGTCAAGTCTATAGTAAATGTTTCATTTCCTTGAGGAAATCTTCTTATTACTATTACATTTTTTCTATCTCCTGTAACCGTAATGTCTCCTGCATTAGCAATAGCTTCCATAATGTTAACTTTGTCTTGATATAATACTCTTGTTCCAGTAGTATTAATTTCACCATTTATTGTATATCTGAAACCCGCTAACTTTACAATTACATAAATACCTGCTTCTGTTTTAAAATACTTTTCGTGAAGTAATTTTTCTATTTTAATTCTAACTTCTTCAGTAGTAAATCCTAAAACATTTATTTCTTCTAACATTGGCAATCTTATATTACCATGATCATCAACACTATAACCTGTAAAATAAGAATTTTGATCTGAAATTATCAATCCATTTTGATTGCTGTCTAAATTAAATATTTCTACTATTTTTGGGTCAATAGCTTTAATAGTTATATTTAAAATATCATTTGTTTGTAATCGATAAGGCTTTTGATTTGATGGCGTAACTATTTCAGCATTTGATTTTCCTTTGTCTTGCAAGTAAATCAAATCTTTATTAGGCACACAAGAAGTAAATAAAACACTAAACAGGATATATATATAGAACTTATATAAATTCATTAGATTTTTAAAAAAATTAGCAAACAAAGATAGTTTTTCAATTCTAAATACAAAAATGTACCGTGCTATTATTTCTTTATAAATTTTTAATTGAATTTTCAAATGGAACACGGTTTAATATACTTCTTCCAAGGGTAACCTCATCTGCATACTCGAGTTCATCGCCAACAGCAATACCACGAGCAATTGTAGATGTTTTTACATCATAATCTTTGATTTGCTTGAAGATATAAAAATTTGTGGTATCACCTTCCATTGTTGAACTCAATGCAAAAATCAATTCTTCTGTTTGTCCTAATTTCACTTTCTCTACTAGTGAATTGATATTCAATTGACTGGGTCCAACTCCATCTATTGGTGAAATTTTACCACCTAAAACATGATAAATTCCTTTAAATTGATTGGTGTTTTCTATAGCCATAACATCTCTAACATCTTCTACTACACAAATAATTTTATGATTTCTATTAGAATTATTACAAATCTCACAAACTTCGACGTCGGAAATGTTATTACAACTGACACAAAATTTTACTTCTTCACGCATGGTTGTCAATGCATTAGATAAAAATTGAGTATGTTCAATAGGCTGTTTTAGTAAATGTAAAACTAATCTTAAAGCCGTGCGCTTTCCAATGCCAGGTAATTGTGCCATTTCGTTAACAGCTTTTTCGAGTAATTTTGATGAAAATTCCATAACGCAAATTTAGAGAAAAGAAAAAAGAAGAAAGAAAAAAGAAAGCATAACTTTTCATCAAAATAGGCGTCTTTGCTCTTTTCTCTTTTTTCTATATTCTTTTTTGTATTTTGGCACATTATTAAACCAAAAACATGACACCAACTACTATACTTATTATCATTGTTATTTATTTTGGATTATTGATTCTAATTTCCAATTTGGTCAGCAAAAAAAGTTCCGATAACGATACTTTTTTTAAAGCTAATAAAAACTCAAAATGGTATTTAGTGGCCTTCGGAATGATAGGAACTGCTCTGTCTGGTGTGACTTTTATATCAGTCCCAGGTGAAGTGGGCAATCCCGATTTGCAGTTCAAATATTTTCAATTTGTATTGGGAAATGCCATAGGTTTTTTAATCATTGCTAAGGTATTACTTCCGCTATATTATCGAATGAATTTGACTTCTATTTATAGTTACATCGAACAACGGTTGGGGGTCGTGAGTTATAAAACCGCAGCTACTATTTTCTTGATTAGCAGAACAATTGGTTCGGCTTTTCGCTTGTATTTAGTGGTGATTGTTTTGCAACGGTATGTATTTGATTCTTTTCATGTTCCATTTGCGCTAACGGTTTTAATTTCTTTAGGATTAATATTTGCTTACACCTATCGAGGCGGACTAAAAACCATTATTATTACCGATAGCTTGCAAACATTCTTCCTAGTATCATCCGTTTTTTTGACTATAATTTTCATTTGCCAAAGTCTGGATTTTTCTTTTTTCCAAGCTTTTGAAGCTGTGAAAGAAAGCAATTATTCCAAAATTTTCTTCTTTGAGGATTATTTAAAAGGAAATTATTTTTGGAAACAAATTCTAGGTGGAATATTTGTAACAATTGCTATGGTAGGTCTTGACCAAGATTTAATGCAAAAGAATTTGAGTTGCAAGAACATTGGCGAAGCCCAAAAAAACATGTTCACCTTTACTGGAATATTTGTTGTAATCAATATTTTCTTTTTGAGTGTTGGGGCACTACTTTATATGTTTGCTGAGAAAAATGGTATTCAAGTACCTGTAGTAGACGGAGTTGCTCGTACTGATTTCTTGTTTCCAGAAATTGCTTTAAAATCATTGGGTATAGTTCCTGCGGTAGTTTTTTTGTTAGGGTTGACTGCTGCAACTTTTGCTACCACAGACTCAGCATTAACCGCTTTGACTACTTCGTTTTGCGTAGATTTTCTTAGTATGGATAAATCAGAAAATAAAAGTATTTCTTCCAATGTAAAAACAAGACATTTTGTTCATATTGGATTTTCATTTTTAATGTTTTTGGTAATTATAATTTTTGATGCCTTTAATGACGCTTCCGTAGTTAAAATGATTTTTAAGATTGCATCTTATACTTACGGTCCGCTTCTCGGGTTGTATGCTTTTGGCTTGTTTATGAAATCAAAAACTGTTCATGACAAATTAGTGCCTTTCATTTGCTTGATTTCGCCAACATTATGCTTCTTTATTAGTAAATATTCTGTAGCACTTTTTGGGGATTATACTTTAGATAATGAATTAATTATTGTTAACGGTTTGATTACTTTTATAGGATTACTTTTAATAAGCAAACCCGCCACAAAAAGTACACGATATTAACTTTTAAATAAATTCAGAGCTAGTATTGATTAGTAGCCAATAAAACCAATGTACAAGCCACTTCCACTTTAATTCCGTTGCCTTGAAGCAATTGATAAAATTCAGGATTTTCGGTTCCTGGATTGAAAATAACACGCTTTGGTTTTGTTTCAATGATGTAGTTATAATAATCCCGTTGACGTGCCGGATTTAAATATAAAGTCACTGTGTCAATATTTTTCAACGGAATGTTTTTAGTTCTAATGGTAACTCCTGCCACTTCGCCAGTATTCTGTCCAATAGCTAGTGTGGAATGCCCTTTATCTACTAGCATCGTAATGGCTTTAAAAGCATATCTATCCGATTTTGTGGAAGCACCAAGGACCAAGGTTTTTTTATTTTTCATGTATTCTATTACTATTTTTCAAAGATAATGGTATCTTTATATTTCGCTTGGATTATTTAACTACAATTTAATATTTTAGGTTAGTTTCAAAATTTATCTTTGCCAAAAAAATATATGGAACTTTTTATTTTTCTTCTTGCTGCACTTTTTTCAGTACTAAATCCAATAGGTACGGTTCCTATTTTTGTAGGATTAACTCAAGATTATACCAAAAAAGAACGTTCAAAAGTTTCAATCATAACCGCTCTGAATGTCTTTATAATTTTAATTATTTCCTTTTTCATTGGACAATATGTTTTAACTTTTTTTGGAATAACCATAACTGCACTTCGAATTGCTGGAGGTATTATCATTGCCAGTTCAGGCTTCTCATTACTTAATGGAAAATTCAGTAAAAATAGAGGTATTGATAAAAAAGTGAAAGAAGATATTGAAATGAGAAATTCTATAGCACTTACACCACTTGCCATGCCAATGCTTGCTGGACCGGGTTCAATATCTTTATTAATTGCATTTTATCAAGAACACAATACTACTAATGAAATTATTTTTTCGTCTTTAGCTATTTTAGTTGTTAGTGTTTTAATTTTCGTTATTTTAAGAAGCGCCCATTATTTAGCAAAAATTCTAGGTGCTTCAGGTATTGTTGCCATTTCGAGAATTATTGGATTTTTAACTATTGCTATTGGAATTCAATATATTATAAGTTCAGTTTTAGCAATTGTTAGAGGAATTTAATATAAAAGCCCAAAATCAAAAAATAATTTTGGGCTTTTTGTTTTCTTATTTCAGCAATCATTCTTTAGGTAGAAAAACTTCTGCCATCATGCAGCGTGCACTTCCACCACCACAAGCTTCGATAGTATCAAGACTTGAATGAATAATTTCTACATGAGCTTCTAGTTGACCGATTTGCTTTTTGGTTAAACTTTTATGGGCAGATTCACTCATCACTAAAAACCTTTTGTCGTTCTTCCCTTTCACTTCGAGCATGTTGCCTGCAAAATTATTCACTTGCTCTTCTGTAATTAAAATTACTTCTTTATCATCACCACGAAGACTATCCAGCACCATTTTACGTTCTTTTTTATCATCGATACAATCGGCACAAATCACAGCAAATGTATCACCAAGACACATCATCACATTAGTATGATAAATTAATTTTCTTTCTCCATTTATGGTTTGAAAAGCTTCAAAAATTACAGGTGTGAATTCAAAATCTTCACAAAATTCTATCATCAATTCTTCATCTGCTCTAGGTGAAAGAGCACAATAGGCTTTGCTATTTTCTCTATCCAAAAGTAAACTTCCTGTTCCTTCCAAGAAGACATTGTCTTCCTCAGCTGTAGTATAATCCATAATACCTTCATTGATTTGAAAACCCTCTTCTTCTAATATATCAAGGATGTCATCCCTGCGCTCTGCGCGACGGTTTTCTGCAAACATGGGATAATAAACCACATCACCATTTTCATGAAATGAAATCCAATTGTTTGGAAAAATACTATCTGGAGTATTTGGTTCTAAAGTATCTTCAACAACTATAACATTTACGCCTACTTTTCGCAACTTATTTACAAAAGCATCAAATTCTTGTTGCGCTTTTGCATTAACTGTTTCTGGAGAAAGTCCATCAAGTACTTTCTGATAATAATTATTTACAGCAGTCTGTTCGTTCATGCGGAATGCCACTGGACGAATCATTAAAATGGAATTGGTAGTTTGTTTCATTGATTTTTATTTTTATTATTGGTTGTCAGTTTTCGGTTGTCAGTTATCGGTTGGCAATTATTGTTATTTGTTGTTGTGCTTAAGCCTTTCAATTTTGGTCTACATACTTTATAAAATTTAAAAATTTTACTCCTAAATTATCATAAATCAATAATTAACCTTTTAATATTTGGAATTAAACCTATAAACAAATAATTAATTTTTACCAAATGTGCCTTTGTCTATGAGCAATCTGAATGAGAGAAAATCAAAAATCGAATAAATCAGCTTTATAACTATTTCTTCCATAACCTTAAACTGCATTTGAGTTTACAGAATCTGATAATCTTCTAATTTGTCTTCCTAATTCACATAACTCATGTGTAGGTAAAAGTAATGATGCAGGATGAATTTCATAAAAACAATTCCAAACTAATTTTATATATTTCTAAATCTTGATAATTACTCATTCTATATCTTTTTTAAAGTCACTTTATTACTTGATAACCAAAAACGGATAACAGAATAACGGATAACAGAAACTAATCTCTAATTAAGGGTAAAGTAGAACATCTTAGGAGTCCTTCTTGTTTAGCAATTTCTGAATAGGGTATTTCTTCTACGATAAATCCATTATCGCGAAGCCAATTATTTAATCGAGTAAAATTCCTTTCAGAAACTACCACATTTTCACCTATAGAAAACACGTTAGAATTCATATCATACATTTCGTCACGAGTAATATGAAATAAATTTTCTAAACCAAAAAGATTCACTAAAAAAACGTAATCCGCCTCTTCTCTGAAACCACTTTTATAAATTATTCCTTTGTTTGCACCAACGGGTTGAAAGCAACAATCCAAATGTAATGCATTATCGCGAGCTTCCAATTTGGATTTTACCAAATCAAATTCTTTGACGATTTTATGAGGAAATAATTCTTTTATATAATTTACTCCTGCCATATTGGTTCGAGCTGTGATGTAATCTTTATAATCTGAACCTTTATACGTTCCAATGAAAATATAATCATTCCAAAGCATAACATCGCCACCCTCAATATGTACTTCTTCTGGTGGACGAACTACTTTTGCTGGATTAATTTGGTCAATTACATAATGGATTGCTTCTAATTCTCTTTCTCTATCGGGAAGAATATTGGCTTTAATAAAAATATTGTCAATAACAAAACCAATGTCGCGTGTGAAAATTTGGTTGTAGTTTTCAATCATTTCTGGTCGAAAAACTTTCACATCATATTTCTGAAACACTTGATTAAAAGCTTCTATCTCTTTAATCATATCTACTTCAACAGGATAAGTTCCTGCAAGAATATGTTCTAAAGATTTTGGATCATATGCTTCTTCAGCTGTTGGAGTCAGTCCATTATTTAGTGCTGAACCCAACACAACAGCTCTCAATCTTGAAGTTTCATTTTTTACATTTAATTGTAACATAAAATTATTTTGGCTTTTAGCAAATATAAAAAAGCTTCTCAACAAGGAGAAGCTTTGTTTATAAGTATTTGAAGATAGTATTAATTTTTAATCAACCTTTCGTAAGATTTAAAACTATCTTTTTTCAATAGATTTAAATTCACGTAATGGGTGTCCTATATATACTTGTCTTGGTCTACCAATTGGTTCTTTATTTACGCGCATTTCTTTCCACTGTGCAATCCAACCAGGAAGTCTTCCTATAGCAAACATTACAGTAAACATTTCGGTTGGTATTCCTAATGCACGATAGATTATTCCTGAGTAAAAATCAACGTTTGGATATAACTTTCTTGATACAAAATAATCATCAACCAAAGCAGCTGCTTCTAATTTTTTTGCAATATCTAAAATGGGATCATCAACACCTAAAGTAGTTAACACTTCATCGGCAGCCTTTTTAATAATTTTAGCTCTTGGGTCAAAATTTTTATATACTCTGTGTCCAAATCCCATTAAACGGAATGGATCATCTTTGTCTTTAGCTTTAGCCATATATTTATCAGCATCGCCACCGTCTTTTTGGATGGCTTCTAGCATTTCTAATACAGCTTGGTTAGCGCCTCCATGTAGTGGTCCCCATAGTGCCGAAACGCCAGATGAAATTGAAGCAAACAATCCAGCGTGGGATGAACCTACTATTCTTACTGTTGAAGTAGAACAATTTTGTTCATGATCAGCGTGTAGGATAAATAATTTATCTAATGCACTTACAATAACAGGATTTACTTTATAGGGTTCTGTTGGTAATTCAAACATTAAACGCAAAAAGTTTTCTACATAACCTTTTGTATTATCATAATAATTCAATGGATAACCCATCATTTTTCTGTATGTCCAAGTGGCAATTACAAGGAATTTACCCATGGTTTTACATACAGCTTCATACATTTCTTTTTCGTTTTCTACATTGACAACTTTTGGGTTGAAAGCCGTTAATGCACTTGTAAGCGATGATAAAACTCCCATTGGATGGGCAGTTTTTGGAAAACCATCAATGATGTTTTTCATTTCTTCGTTTACCAAAGTATATTTTCGAATATCATTTTCGAATTGAACTAACTGATTTTTTGTTGGCAATTCTCCAAAAATTACCAAATAAGAAACTTCTAAAAAATTTGATTTTTCGGCTAAATCTTCAATGGCAAAGCCTCTATATCGAAGAATTCCTTCTTCTCCATCAAGGAAAGTAATTTCACTTTTACAAGAACCTGAATTTTTATAACCTGGATCAAGGGTAATAGCACCTGTTAAAGCACGGAGTTTGTCAATATCAATGGCTGGTTCATTTTCACTTCCAACAATTACTGGAAACTCATATTTCTTGCCATCAAATTCTAATATTGCAGTTTTAGACATGTTAAACTATAGGAATTAAGTCAAATAAATTAATAATTCAACAAAATTAGGGAATTGCAAATGAAATAAAAAGATTTTCGGTAAGGTTTTCGTTAAATTTTAATATTATTTTCTAAACTAATTACTTTAAAAAACTTTAAATTAAATCAGCTTAGATATAAGAAACTCTCTTTTCAATAAAAAAGGACTTACTTCAAAATGAAAATTAAGCACTCCCAACATCATTATTGAAGAAATAAATATAATAGCTAGGTTAATTCTTTTGCTTGAAAAAGTAGTTGTGTCAATTTATAGTGTAATTAATGATTAAAATAAAGCGGAAAATAACAAAAAATCCCAAGCTACAAACTTGGGATTTACTTTATATTAAATTTGATACTATGTAGTTAAAATTAAGATAGTGCCGCTTTCACTTGGTCAGCAGCTTCTTGAAATTGTACTGCTGATAAAATTGGCATTCCTGAATTATCAATTAATTCTTTTGCAATCTCAGCATTGGTTCCTTGTAAACGAACAATGATTGGCACTTTAATAGCATCGCCCATATTTTTGTAGGCATCCACTACTCCTTGTGCTACACGATCACAACGAACAATACCTCCAAAAATATTAATTAAAATAGCTTTTACGTTTAGATCTTTTAAGATAATACGGAAAGCTGTTTCTACACGTTTAGCGTCGGCAGTTCCTCCAACGTCTAAGAAGTTTGCTGGTTCAAAACCTGCATATTTAATCAGATCCATAGTTGCCATAGCAAGTCCAGCACCGTTTACCATACAACCCACTGTTCCGTCAAGATCAACATAGTTTAATCCCACTTCTTTTGCTTCTACTTCGATTGGGTTTTCCTCACGAATATCACGCATATCAGCATATTTGGGTTGACGATACAAAGCATTATCATCAATATTTACTTTGGCATCTACAGCCAATATTTTATTATCCGATGTTTTTAATACTGGATTAATTTCAAACATAGAAGCATCAGAACCTATGTAAGCATTATATAATGAGTCAATAAACTTAACCATTTCTTTGAACGCATTTCCTGAAAGTCCGAGATTGAAAGCTATTCTTCTGGCTTGGAAACCTTGTAATCCTACTGATGGATCAATTTCTTCAGTGAATATTAAGTGTGGAGTGTGTTCTGCCACTTCTTCAATATCCATTCCTCCTTCAGTTGAATACATAATCATGTTTCTTCCAGTAGCTCTGTTAAGTAAAACAGACACATAGAATTCTGAGGTTTCACTTTCTCCTGGGTAGTATACATCTTCTGCAATAAGTACTTTGTGTACTTTTTTACCTTCTGGTGGTGTTTGAGGTGTTTTTAGCATCATCCCAATGATTTGCTCTGAAATCTCTTCTACTTGTTCCAGGTTTTTAGCCAATTTTACTCCGCCACCTTTTCCTCTTCCTCCTGCGTGAATTTGAGCTTTAACAACATACCAACTTGTTCCTGTTTCGGCAGTTAGTTGTTTTGCGGCAGCTACTGCTTCTACTGGACTATTGGCTACAATACCTCTTTGTACTCTAACACCATAACTAGCTAAGATTTCTTTTCCTTGATATTCGTGAATGTTCATATTGAAGTTTTTATTACTTTTTAAAGAGCTGCAAAAGTAATTAATTACAATCAAACGAAAAAGAAATGTATACCAATTTAGAATATTTTTTAAATCGATAGTTTATAACACAAAAAAACATGACTATTTTTTAAGTTTTATATGTTATAAAAAAGTAGTAATTCAATCTTTCTATGTTGAAATTACAATCTTGAAAAACACTCGTTTATTTATAAAATATTCACAAAAAATAGCACCAAAACTATTCAGAAAAATCATATTGTAAAAAAAACTTGTTATTAATCTAATAATTTTAAAAGGGGAAAAATACAAATTATTGATTTATTATTTGTTTAATTAATAATTCAATAATTAATTAATATTTTACGTATTATGCAATGTTTTTTTTTACAAAATTAATATTTTAGTGAAAATTTATCAATAATGAAAGTCGAAGCACAAGGGCTATATTTACCTGAATTTGAACATGACAATTGTGGAGCAGGTTTTATATGTAATTTGAATGGATTAAAGTCTAATGACATCATACATAAAGCTTTAGATATTTTAATAAAATTAGAACATCGCGGTGCTGTTAGTTCTGATGGAAGAACTGGTGATGGTGCTGGAATTCTGTTTGAAATTCCACATGATTTCTTTAAAAAAGAGTGTCCTTTTGAAATACCAAAACCTAAAGAATATGCCGTAGGGATGGTTTTTTTGCCTAAAAGTTTCAATCAAATTTCTTTTTGTAAAACTACTTTTGAAACTGCTATAAAGAATCAAAATCTGAAAATTTTGGGTTGGCGAGATGTGCCTGTTGATGTTTCAAATCTTGGAGAAATTGCTGCCGCTAAAGAACCTACCATCAAGCAAGTTTTTGTGAGTAAAAATGGCCTACAACTAACAGAACAACAATTTAATGCAAAATTATTTGCTGCCAGAAAAATAGCTGAACATGCTATTATTAATTCTAAAATTTCGGAAAGTCATCGTTTTTATTTCTCAAGTTTTTCTACAACTACTATAATATATAAAGGACTCTTGATGCCCGAAGACATTAGTCGTTATTACACCGATTTACAAGATGATGATTTAGTTACTCGATTGGCTTTAGTACATCAAAGATTTTCAACGAATACTTTTCCTTCATGGGAATTAGCACAACCTTTCCGTTACATGTGTCACAATGGAGAGATCAATACGCTTCGTGGAAACATCAGTAGAATGGGCGCTAGAGAAGCCTTAATGAAAAGTGATGTTTTTGGTGACGATATTAAAAAATTGTTCCCCATTATATTAAAAGGAAAATCAGATTCTGCTTCTATGGATATGGTTATTGAATTGCTCTTAATGACTGGTCGCTCACTACCAGAAGTTATGATGATGGTGGTACCAGAGGCTTGGGAAAAACATCAAACTATGTCGGAAGATAAAAAAGCATTCTATGAATATAACGCCTGCATCATGGAACCTTGGGATGGTCCAGCATCTATTCCTTTTACTGATGGCAATGTTATTGGTGCTTTATTAGACCGAAATGGTTTGCGCCCATCACGATATACTGTAACCAAAAGTGGCTTTGTAATTATGTCTTCTGAAATTGGCGTTCTTGATATTAAACCTGAAGATGTTTTACAATATGGTCGATTGGAACCTGGAAAAATGTTTTTAGTTGACATGAACAAAGGAAGAATTATCGAAGATGATGAAATAAAAAATGCTATTGTTAGTAAACATCCTTATAAAAAATGGTTGGATGAAAATCTACTACACTTGGCAAATATACCTTATACTAATAATCCAATTCCTGAGGAAAATATTGATTTTGAAACCCGTCAACGTTTGTTTGGTTATACAATTGAAGATCTTCAGACCATTATAAATCCTATGGGGATTGACGCAGCTGAAGCCATTAGTTCTATGGGTAATGATACACCATTGGCTGTTTTATCAGACCAACCTCAGCTCTTATATAATTATTTCAAACAAATGTTTGCTCAAGTAACCAATCCACCTTTGGATGGTATTCGGGAGGAAATCATTACTGATATTAGTTTAGCCATAGGAGGTGATTTTAACATTTTTGATATTGAACCCAAACATTGCAAAAAACTTAAAATTCAAAACCCAGTTATATCAAACGAAGATTTAGATAAAATTAAAAATATTCATCATCCAGATTTTAAATCGGTAACTATTTCAACATTATATGAAATTAAGAAAGGGGTTAATGGTTTAGAAAGAGCTTTAGAAAAATGTGTTCAAGCTACATTCAAAGCTGTAGAAGAAGGATGTAATATTGTAATTCTTTCTGACAGAGGTGTAAGTGAAAAAATGATGCCAATACCTATGCTTCTGGCTTGTTCTTACATACATCATACACTAAATACTTTAAAAGTTCGCTCTAAATTTGGAATAATCATAGAATCTGCAGAACCTAGGGAGCCCCATCATTTTGCACTATTATTTGGTTATGGTGCGAGTGCTATCAATCCTTATATGGTCAACGAAATTATTCATAATCAAGTAACTCTTGGACTTATACCTAGCATTAAAGCAGACTATGCCATCAAGAATTTTAACAAAGCTATCGCAAAGGGAATTCTGAAAATCATGAATAAAATTGGGATTTCTACCCTTCACTCCTATCGTGCTGCTCAAATTTTTGAAATTCTGGGATTGAATAAAACATTTACTTCAAAATATTTCCCAAACACACCTTCACGAATAGAAGGGATTGGTTTAATGGAAATTGAAAAAGAAATCAAAAAAAGATATCAAAAAGCATTTCCAAATTCACAAATCGCTAATCTATTACCCCTAGAAATAGGTGGTATTTATCGTTGGCGAAGAAATGGCGAAAAACATATGTTTAACCCAACTACTATTGCTAAACTCCAACAAGCCGTTCGACTCAATAGCCCAGAAAGCTACAAAGAATACTCTCGAATGGTCAATGAGCAAAGTGAAAATTTAATGACAATTAGAGGATTATTTGAATTCAATAATCTTGACCCAATTCCAATTGATGAAGTGGAATCTTGGACTGAAATTGTAAAAAAATTCAAAACTGGCGCCATGTCTTATGGCTCTATCAGTCAAGAAGCTCATGAAAATTTAGCAATTGCTATGAACCGAATTGGTGGAAAAAGTAATTCTGGAGAAGGAGGTGAAGACTCCAAACGTTTTCAAAAAGAACTCAATGGCGATTCAAAAAATAGCGCCATTAAACAAGTAGCTTCTGGAAGATTTGGTGTGTCAATCAATTATTTGACTAACGCTAAAGAAATTCAAATCAAAATGGCTCAAGGAGCAAAACCAGGAGAAGGGGGTCAATTACCTGGAGAAAAAGTAGTACCATGGATAGCAGAAACAAGAAATTCAACCCCTTATGTTGGATTAATTTCTCCTCCACCTCATCATGACATTTATTCTATTGAAGATTTATCACAACTCATTTTTGATTTGAAAAATGCCAATCGTGAAGCTCGCATCAATGTAAAATTAGTTTCTGAGGTTGGTGTTGGAACTATCGCAGCCGGTGTTGCAAAAGCAAAAGCTGATGTAATTTTAATTTCAGGATATGATGGTGGTACTGGTGCTGCGCCTCTAACATCTTTACAACATACAGGTATTCCGTGGGAACTTGGCTTAGCTGAAGCACAACAAACTTTAATACTAAATGATTTAAGAAGTCGTGTAGTATTGGAATGTGATGGTCAATTAAAAACAGGACGCGATGTGGCCATTGCTGCCTTACTTGGTGCCGAAGAATTTGGTTTTGCTACAGCGCCTTTAGTAGCTTCGGGTTGTATTATGATGCGTGCTTGTCATTTGAATACTTGTCCCGTAGGAATTGCTACTCAAGACCCAGAACTTAGAAAAAATTTCAAAGGAACGCCAGAACATGTAATTAATTTTATGTATTTCATAGCTGAAGAATTACGTGAAATTATGGCGCAACTAGGTTTTAGAACTCTAAAAGAAATGGTAGGACAATCTCAAAAACTGAATGTCAATAAAGCCATCAATCATTACAAAGCAAATGGATTGGATTTATCTCCTATTTTATTCAAACCTGAAAAAGCAAAAGAAGTCCCAAATTTCAATACTACCACTCAAGATCACAATTTAGACCATGTGCTCGATTTTGAAATTATAAAAGCTACCATTCCTTCTATCTACAGAAAAGAGAAAACCAGAATTAATTTTACTATTAAAAATACCGATCGATCTGTAGGTGCTATTTTAAGTAACGAAATTTCTAAAATTTATGGAGCTCAAGGTTTGCCTGAAGACACCATCCTAATTGACTTTGAAGGTTCAGCGGGGCAAAGTTTTGGTGCATTTGCAACCAATGGATTATCACTTAAAATACATGGAAATTGTAATGATTACCTAGGCAAAGGACTTTCTGGAGGAAAATTAATCATTAAAGTTCCTCAAACTGCCACCTTCAAACCTGAAGAAAATATAATTATTGGCAATGTTGCACTTTATGGTGCCATCACCGGTGAAGCTTATATCAATGGAATAGCAGGCGAACGTTTTTGCGTGAGAAATTCGGGAGCAAACGCTGTGGTTGAAGGCATTGGAGACCACGGCTGTGAATATATGACAGGCGGAACAGTAGTTGTGCTTGGCAAAACAGGAAGAAATTTTGCCGCGGGAATGAGCGGCGGAATTGCCTATGTGTATGACCAAAACAAACTTTTTGAAAACGGTTTGTGTAATATGGAAATGGTTGAATTGGAAACACTGGAAGAAAGTGATGTAACAAAATTGAGAAGATTAATAAAGAATCATTCTATGTATACGAATAGCCCTTTGGCAAAAAGAATACTAAATGATTGGGGAAACCAACAAAATCATTTTATAAAAGTCATGCCAAAAGATTACAAAAAAGCATTACTAAGATTATCAGAAGAAAAACAAATAGCCACATTAATAGCCTAATAGTCATGGGAAAGATTGGAGGATTTAAAGAATTTCATAGAACTGACGAGAGTAATCTCCCGGTAATAGAAAGAGTTTCTAATTACAAGGAATTTACCATTCCATTAGATAAAACTAAAATCAAAGAACAAGGTTCTAGATGCATGGATTGTGGCATACCGTTTTGTCATAGCGCTTGTCCTTTGGGTAATTTAATACCCGATTTTAATGATAAAGTGCATCAAGAAGAATGGCAAAGTGCACTAACTATTTTACAAGCCACCAATAATTTTCCTGAATTTACAGGAAGATTATGTCCTGCACCATGTGAAAAATCTTGTGTATTAGGTATTATTAGTGAACCCATAGCTATTGAAAACATTGAAAAAAACATTGTAGAAAGAGGTTTTGCCGAAGGCTGGATAAAGCCGCAAATCCCTGAAACAAGAACTGGAAAAAAAGTAGCCGTCATCGGTTCTGGACCTGCGGGATTAGCAGCAGCACAACAATTAAATCTAGCCGGACATTGGGTAACAGTTTTCGAAAGAGACAATGCTATTGGTGGCCTTTTACGCTATGGTATTCCTAATTTTAAATTAGAGAAAGAAGTTATTGACCGAAGAATAGCTATACTAGAAGCAGAGGGCATTGTCTTTAAAACTAATATTGAAGTTGGTGTAAATTATAGCGTTGCACAATTAGAAGAATTTGATTCGATAGTACTATGTGGCGGAGCTACAGAAAAAAGAAGCTTGCCTACTAAAGGCATTGAAAGCAAAGGTGTCGTGCAAGCCATGACTTTTTTAACACAACAAACAAAAGTCTTATTTGGCGAAAAGATACCTAATCAAATCACAGCAACTGGTAAAAATGTAATTGTGATTGGTGGTGGAGATACCGGTTCTGATTGTGTGGGAACATCAAACAGACAAGGAGCCAAATCAGTTACAAATTTTGAAATATTACCTAAACCACCTGAATATAGAAGCGAAACAACTCCTTGGCCTTTTTGGCCGTTACAATTAAAAACTTCTTCCTCTCATGAAGAAGGATGCAATAGAAACTGGTTAATTAATACTAAAGAATTTATTGCCAATGAAAAAGGAGAACTGATAGGGTTAAAGACTGTAGAAGTAGCTTGGAAAATGGTCCCAGGCCAAAGACCAGAATTGATTGAAAAAGAAGATTCAGAAAAAATTTGGCCTTGTGATTTAGCACTACTAGCTTTAGGATTTACAGGACCAGAAAAAACATTGAGCAAACAATTGGGCATTGAAATTGATAATCTAAACAACTACAAAGCGAGAAAATACCAAACTAATGTTCCTCATATTTTTACCGCTGGTGATATGAGACGTGGACAATCACTAATTGTTTGGGCAATATCCGAAGGTAGAGAAGCAGCTCGAGAAGTAGATTTATATTTGATGGGCTATACTAACTTACCAACCAAAGGAAACGGTGATTTGCCAAGTATTTAAAATATAATCACTAAAACGCTAATAAATTAAATTGTAGTAAAAATTTTCAAATAAACTTATCCAACGACTATATTTGCATTTTATTAATCAAGTCTATGCAACCTTCAGAATTACTTCAATTGGCTCATGAATTCGGGAATCCATTATATGTTTATGATGCCAAAAAAATTGAATTTCAATACAACCGACTAACCAATGCTTTTTCAAAAGTTGAGAACCTTCGTATTAACTATGCGATGAAAGCCTTGTCAAATATTTCGATAGTGAAGTTATTGCAAAAAATGGGCTCTGGATTAGATACTGTTTCTATTCAAGAAGTACAACTGGGATTACATGCAGGCTTTACGCCCGATAAAATCATCTTTACCCCTAATGGTGTTTCTTTTGAAGAGATTGAGGAAGTCGCCCAACTTGGCGCGCAAATCAATATTGATAATCTTTCCATCTTGGAGCAATTTGGCACAAAATATCCTAAAGTTCCTGTTTGTATTCGTATCAATCCTCATGTGATGGCAGGTGGAAATGAGAACATTTCCGTAGGTCATATTGATAGTAAATTTGGCATTTCTATTTATCAAATTCCACATGTGTTGCGCATTGTTGAAAATACCAAAATGACAATTAATGGTATTCACATGCATACGGGTTCTGATATTTTAGATATTGAAGTTTTCCTGTATGCCTCCGAAATACTATTTGATATTGCCAAACAATTTAAAGACTTGACATTTCTAGATTTTGGTTCTGGTTTTAAAGTACCTTATAAAAAAGGCGATATCGAAACCAATATTGAAGAATTTGGGCGCAAACTCTCTAAACGCTTCTTGACGTTTGAAAAAGAATATGGAAAACCTTTAACCTTGGCATTTGAACCAGGTAAATTTTTGGTCAGTGAGGCAGGCTATTTTTTGGCCAAAGTAAATGTCATAAAACAAACCACCTCAACCGTTTTTGCCGGAATTGATAGTGGATTCAATCATTTGATTCGCCCTATGTTTTATGGTTCGCAACATAGTATTGAAAATATTTCTAACCCAAAAGGCAAAGAGCGTTTCTATACCGTGGTGGGGTATATCTGTGAAACCGATACTTTTGCTAACAACCGAAGAATTCCCGAAATACACGAAGGTGATGTTTTGTGCTTCCGCAATGCTGGTGCTTATTGTTTCTCTATGGCTTCTAACTATAACTCGCGCTACAAACCTGCCGAAGTACTTTGGAAAAATGGCAAAGGCTATTTAATTCGCGAGCATGAAACCTTTGATAATTTGTTGCAGAATCAAATCTTGATAGAAGTATAATTACTACATCCCAACAGCTCGGTATTTTTTCTTTTTATAATTTCTAAAACCAAAAATAATAGTAAGTTTAAATATAGTCTAGTTAAAAATTTTCACCAGCATTTCTTTGTATAAATCTGAATTGTGCAGGTTAGCAGCTCCTACTCCTTTGCTTTTTACATCTATATCGCGCAGGGTAGCCACTATAGCGCTTACTTTTCGCATTGGGTAATTCCTAGCGGCACTAATATAGTCATTCACAAAAAAAGGATTTACTCTTAATGCTTTTGCTACATTGGCTGGTGATTTATCTTTCAGTCCATGATAGT
>CALPPS020000033.1 GCA_943325515.2 Flavobacterium psychrophilum | reverse complement strand
TCTACTTTCATAGTTTCGCTTCCTATTGTGAAATAAAAATTTAAACCATGAACTTCGAAAACATACTCGTTACCGTTGAAAACCACATTGGACAAATTACTATTAACCGTCCATCAAAATTAAATGCGCTAAATATAGCTACCATTCAAGAACTCCATAATGCTTTTGAAGCCCTGGAAAGCAATAATGATGTTAACGTAATTATAATTACTGGAGAAGGCGAAAAAGCTTTCGTTGCTGGTGCTGATATTTCTGAATTTGCAAATTTTTCTGTTGAAGAAGGCGCACAATTAGCCGCACAAGGACAAGAATTATTATTTGATTTTGTCGAAAATTTGAAAATCCCAGTCATTGCTGCTGTCAATGGTTTTGCTCTTGGTGGCGGATTAGAATTGGCAATGGCTTGTCATTTTCGTATTGCTTCGGATAATGCGAAAATGGGTTTGCCCGAGGTTTCTCTTGGTGTCATTCCTGGTTATGGAGGAACACAACGTTTGCCACAGCTCATCGGAAAAGGTCGCGCTATGGAACTAATCATGACTGCAGGAATGATTGACGCTGAAACAGCCAAAAATTATGGTTTGGTAAATCATGTTGTACCAAAATCAGAATTACTTGAATTTACTAAAAGCATTGCCGCTAAAATTATAAGAAATTCACCTATGGCCATTAGCAAAGCCATAAAAGCTATTAATGCTAGTTATAAAGATGGTGTAAATGGTTTTGAAACCGAAATTAGAAACTTTGGAAAATGCTTTGGCACTGAAGATTTTAAAGAAGGAACAACCGCCTTTTTAGAAAAGAGGAGAGCAGAATTTAAAGGACAATAAATAGTTATGAAAAAATATTTTATTCTCCTTTTCTTTTATTTTTTGTCTAGCAGTTTTTATGCTCAGCATATTCCTTTTACAATTCAAAAAAGCAAGCTGTTTCAAGATGATTTTAAGGAAACTTCAATAATCTTAGCCGAAAAAATTGATGATAATGGCTTTCTCCTAGTTCGCTCCTATAAAAGAGGTGGCATTTCTCCGGGAGAAGGCTTTTATATTGAAAAATATGACACTAATTTAAAACTAGTCAAGGAGTTTGAATACGATATGAAACATCCAAATTTTCAAAAGTATAATTTGGTTTTAAGCGTTTTCACATTAGAAAAAATCGTTCATGTTATTGAAATCTATTATGATTTAAATTTAAAATCGTTTATCTGTCTCGACAATAAAATTTTAGACGAAAACACGGTTGAAAAGACAGCCCTTTTTACAATTTCAAGAGAGGAAATGAAAACTGTCGGGACATTCAATCTTCAGAAAAAGTTTTACGCCAGAGTCAACGAAATTTGGACAAATGACAATTCCGGAAGCATTAATGCAGAAGACAGCAACATAAAAAGAGGAACGTTTTTAGATGTTTTCGTTAAGGGAGATTCGGCTAAAGACGGCGGTGACGCTTCAGATATAACTGTTGTGGTAAATGAAACTAAAACGGCATTTGCTATCGCCATGGATTTAAATCAAAAAACTTCCGATGGTTTACGTATTTACGTGTTTAACAACAAACTTGAAAAGATAATCGATAACACTTTTACTCAAGAAATTAAAGACCGAAATTATATCTTTCAGAACATTCAGCTTTCAAATAGTGGTGATGCCATTTACTTACTGGCTAAATCTTATGATAAAGATTTGCGAAATAAAAAAGAAGGAGGAAAATACTTTTTTGAACTATCCAAAATTGATGCTAAAAATCAATTGACCAAAATAATTGATCCTGAACAGAATTTTATTGGTTCATTAAAAACCTTTTTTCATAATGATGATTTATTTTGCATAGGTTTTTATTCTGAACTCACAGATTATCGTTATAAAGGGATTTGTTGTTTTAAACTTGATACTAATTCATTGGAGTTGAAAAAATCAAAATATAACCTATTTACCGAACAGTTTTTCTTTGATAAATATGGTAAGAATAGCGAAAAAGCCGTAAAGTTTTTGACTTTCAAAAAAGTATTTTTTAACAACAATAATGAAATAATCCTGAATGCCGAAGAATACGACAAAACTACACAAGCTGGGGCTGGAGCCGGAATTAATGGTGCTGCAGGTCCGATGAGTTCATCTACACATTATAGTTATGATGACATTGTTATTGCAAAACTAAATTATGATGGTGATATGCTATGGGCTCGAAACATTAACAAAAGACAATCAACTACTGACGACGACACTTCTTATCTTTCGTATACTTCAACGGTAAGAAATGATAAAACGTACTTTTTTATCAATGCTAGAGACAAAATCAAAAAGCTAAAAAACGATCGAATTGAATTTGGGCAAATCAGAAAAAACAAATCCAATCTCAACGTCATAGAAGTTAATGCAGTTGGCGATTTTGACTATCAAGAAATTCTTGATGACGAACAAAACGAGGTGCCTTTTATGGTCTCAAAAGGTGCTATTATAGACAATGCTGTTTATTTCTTAGGCCGAAAAGGGAAAGACAAACAACTTTTAAAAATTACTTTATAACCATCGCCTGAAAACTGTTGTCTACTTTTCTCCTTCCCATTCTGCATAAAATTGAGAAAGGAAATTTTCCATATACTTGTGGCGTTCTAAAGCAATTATTTTTCCTGTTTCAGTATTCATTTTATCTTTTAACAAAAGTAGTTTTTCATAAAAATGATTCAAGGTTGGTGCTTCCGAATTTTTGTATTCTTCCTTACTCATATTCAAATTTGGTACAATTTCAGGATTGTATAAAGCACGGTTTTTAAAACCCCCATAGTTAAAAGTTCTAGCAATTCCAATCGCCCCAATGGCGTCTAATCTATCGGCGTCTTGAACGATTTGCAGTTCTATGGAAGTAAATTTATTTTCGAAATTTCCGCCTTTGAAAGAAATGTTTTCTATGATATTTATAACGTGATTAATTATTTCTTCAGAAGTGTTTTGAGATTCTAAAAATTCTCTTGCTACTTTTGGTCCAACGGTTTCATCACCATTATTAAATTTACTATCGGCAATATCATGAAGCAATGCCCCAAGTTGAACAATTTCCAAATTACAAATTTCATTTTGAGCAATTAGTAAAGCATTTTTGTATACCCGTTCGATATGAAACCAATCGTGACCAGTTTCTGCATTTTCAAGCTTTTGTTTTACAAAAAGAATGGTATTGTCTATTAATGACATAATTTATTGATTTAAAAAAATCCTTTCTTTTTTGGAAAGGATTTAATCTATTTTCTATTATCTAACTAGGGCTGGCTGCACCCATTTGAAAATATAATTTTCATCGGGCAATACCAATCTTTCTGAAATTTTAGCCATTCTTCCTGGGAGTTTCATTAGATAATCTCTAGCTTTTTCAGCTTCATCACTTAGATTCCCTATCTTATCAATTTGCCATCTTTCAATTAGTTTTTGCATGATTTCTACATAATCATTAGCGGTGTAAACTCCTAATTTTTGTGCAGAATTAGAAAATTGTTCGAAAGCTACTCCAATTTTCTCACCAGACTCTCTCAAAAAAAGAGCAGGCATTGTAATTTTTTGTTTCATCATATATTGAAAAGCCAACATCATTTCGGATGGATCTACTTTAAAAATTTGATCTACAAATTCGCAATAAGCATGATGATGACGCATTTCGTCACCTGCAATTAGTTTACAGACTTTAGACAATTTTTTATCCCCATACTCTTTTGCCAATTGTGAAACTCTATTGTGAGAAACATAGGTTGCTAATTCTTGAAAACTAGTATAAACAAAGTTTTTGTATGGATCACGACCTGTGCCGATATCAAATCCATCAGCAATTAAATGCTGCGTAGTAATTTCAACTTCGCGCATATTTACCCTTCCCGATAGGTATAAATATTTGTTTAATAAGTCGCCATGACGGTTTTCTTCACTAGTCCATTGACGAATCCATCTCGACCAACCGTTGCGTTCAACATTATCAATTCCTTCTACATCCATTAACCAAGATTCATAAGTAGGAAGTGCTTCTTCTGTGATGGTATCACCAACCATTGCTACCCAGAAATCATAAGGTAACTCTTTGGCTATTTCTTGAAGTTCTTTAACTTCTTCAAAGAAAGTATCGCTTTGTGCGTCGGGTAAAAAATCGGAGGGTTGCCAAATAGTTTCAATTGGAATTAAAAATTTATCGACAAATTCATCGACTTTGGAATCTAGAAATTGCATCACTTCTAGACGAATGTTTTTAATAGACATTTTGATTTTAGAATTTTTAAATTAGGGTTTAGTAATTACTCTAAACACAAATTGTAATTATACTTTTATCGAGTTTACCACTGCGCTTTCCGTTTTTTGTATTAATTCTTCAATCGAAAAGTCTGCAACTGCAATTGGTTTGTGAATTATAAATTGCAAATTATTTCCTAAACCCATTGGAAACGGACCAAATTTAACCATTTTCCATGAATTATTTATACTTATTGGAATAACATAAGCAGATGGAGCATATTTACATAGAATTTTTAGCCCGCTTTGTACGAATTCTTTTGGCTTTCCGTCTTTACTTCTTGTTCCTTCGGGAAAAATTACAGCAGATCGTTTATACTTTTCTATGTATTCTGACAGCCCTTTTATTAAAGGAATTGCTTTTTTTGGGTCTTTTCTATCGATTAGAACAGAGCCTCCGTGTCTTAAATTATAGGAAACGCTTGGAATGCCTTTTCCTAATTCTTTTTTACTAACAAACTTGGCATGAAAACGACGCAAAAACCATATAATTCCGATTACATCATATAAACTTTGATGATTGGCAACAAAAATTATTGGAACATTTTTTGGAATTAATTCTCTATTTTCAAACGTATAGGTTGTTCCTAAAATAGTTGTGCATTTGGTCAAACAAAAGTTCAAATAGTCAACGCTTTTTTTATGAGCTTGATAGCCAAGAACGTTGAAACAAAACCATTGTATAGGATGAAAAATTACTAAGCATAATCCGAAACACAGATAATATATAACTGAAATAGGATACGAAATAAGTTTTTCCATGGTCTAGAAATAGCATGTAAAAATAGAAAATATATTTGTCTTATAGATTGTTTATAATTCTTATAAATTGCTTTAAATTTACAATAAAAAAACATTATTTTTATACCAATAAATTTTTAAAAAAATGAGTTCGGAAAAAGAAGCTAAATTAAAAGCATTACAATTAACACTTGATAAGTTAGACAAAGCTTACGGAAAAGGGACCGTAATGAAAATGGGTGACAAAGCTGTCGAAGAAGTAGAAGTTATTCCTTCTGGTTCGCTTGGTCTAGATTTAGCACTTGGTGTAAACGGTTATCCAAAAGGAAGGGTTATAGAAATATATGGTCCTGAATCGTCTGGTAAAACAACATTAACTTTGCATGCTATTGCGGAAGCTCAAAAAGCAGGTGGAATAGCTGCTTTTATTGATGCAGAACACGCATTCGATAGAAATTATGCTGAAAAACTAGGGGTTGATATTGAAAATTTAATCATTTCACAGCCCGATAACGGAGAACAAGCATTAGAAATTGCCGAGAACTTAATTCGTTCTGGAGCCATTGATATTGTAGTCATTGACTCTGTTGCAGCTCTAACTCCAAAAAGTGAAATTGAAGGAGAAATGGGGGATTCCAAAATGGGATTACATGCTCGTTTAATGTCACAAGCATTGAGAAAATTAACTGGAACTATAAGCAAAACGCATTGTACTGTTTTCTTCATCAATCAATTAAGAGAAAAAATTGGCGTGATGTTTGGAAATCCGGAAACTACAACCGGAGGAAATGCTTTAAAGTTTTATGCTTCAATTCGTTTGGACATTCGTCGTTCATCACAAATCAAAGATGGTGATAATGTTATTGGAAATAGAACAAAAGTTAAAGTAGTAAAGAACAAAGTAGCCCCACCATTTAAGACTGCTGAATTCGACATTATGTATGGCGAAGGAGTTTCAAAAACTGGAGAAATTCTTGATTTAGCTGTAGAATTTGAAATCATCAAAAAAGCAGGTTCCTGGTTTAGCTATGGTGAAACAAAATTAGGACAAGGTAGAGATGCTGTTAAAGTGTTAATCAAAGACAACCCTGAACTGGCCGATGAACTAGAACAAAGAATAAAAGATATTATTAAAGAAAATAATGCATAAAAAACTAACCCGAAATATGAAAATATTCGGGTTTTTTTTATTCCCTTAATGCAACAATTTTTAAAACATAACCTATAATGAAAAAAATAATTTCTCTTATTGCGCTTTTTCTTTTATTTATCTCTTGTTCTGCGGATAATGGCCCAAATTATTTTTATGAAGTCTTAAAAATAGAAAGTGTTGATATTCCAACTGAATTTATTTTGGGAGAAACTTATCCAATTACTGTACATTTTAATAGGCCAACAAATTGTCATTATTTTAACAATTTATATTATAAAAAAAATTTAAACATAAGAACAATTGCCGTTGAAAGTATTGTTGAACAAAGAAATAATTGTCAAGATTTGAGTGCTGCCGATGCTGCCGATGAATACACATTTAATTTTTATGTAACTAGTAATGGGTCCTACATTTTTAAATTTTGGCAAGGGAAAGATGATCAAGGGAATACCATTTTTCTTGAATATGAAGTGCTAGTAAATTAATTTTTTTTTGCCTTTTCTTTCAACAAAAACAATTAAAAATAGTGTCTAGCTTTTTGGAGGTATTGCAATATTCGGGACTCTTTTTATTTGATGTCGCTTTGTAAATCTTTTAAAATTATAGTTCTCACTTCATCTTTTAAAGTCTTTTTATAATCTGCATGTTGATTTTTGGTTTCAAAAAAACGATGCACTTTAGCTCTCATTATTCCTGGGCTTCCACTAAAAAAAGTAAAGGGGAAAAGTCTTTTATTATCATAAAAAGTTAAAGGAACAATTGGAATTTCATGTTCAATAGCAAGACGAAAAGCACCATCTTTAAAAGTATCCAGAAAAACACTTTTGTCAGGCACACCACCTTCGGGAAATATACAAATACTCAATCCTTGCTTTAGTCTTTTTTGCGCGCTTTCAAAAACTTGCATTCTACTCTTAGAATTATTTCTATCCACCAAAATACAAGTTCTTTTATAGAAAAATCCAAACAATGGAATTTTTGACAATTCTTTTTTACCCACAAATACAAAAGGATTTTTCACAATGGAAAGCATCAACATTATATCTGTCATTGAAGTATGATTGGCAACAAACATATAACTTTGGCTAATTTTTGGCTCTTGTTCAAATACAATTTTGGTTCTAAAGCCCATGCCAAACAATATAACTTTAGCCCAAATTCTTGCCATCAAAAAAAAATAAGGATACCACTTTTCAGAAAGGATGGAAATAAAAAGAAATGGAAACATAACGATTATTGGAATTGCCATTAATATGTAAAACCAAATGCGATAAAGTGACCAAAAAACAATTTTCAATGCTCTCATAGTGTCAAATATAATGAAAGGTATGCAATTTTGGACACAAAGGTTTAACTTTGCGATTAGAAAAAAATCAATACTGAAATAAATTCAGCATGCTATGTCAAAAATATTAACCGGAATTCAGAGTACAGGAACACCTCATTTAGGAAATTTATTAGGAGCCATTATTCCTGCTATTGAATTATCTGAAAATCCAAAGAACGAGTCGTTTCTTTTTATCGCTGATTTACATTCTATTACACAGATAAAAAACGGTGAGGAACTTCGTCAAAACACTTATAGCACAGCTGCTGTTTGGTTGGCGTGTGGTTTGGATGTCGATAAAGTTGTTTTTTATCGCCAAAGCGATGTGCCACAAACGGCTGAATTGTCTTGGTATTTGAGTTGCTTTTTCCCTTTTCAGCGATTAACATTAGCGCATTCTTTCAAAGACAAAGCCGATAGATTAGAAGATGTAAACGCAGGACTTTTTTCCTATCCCATGTTGATGGCTGCAGATATATTGTTGTATGATGCCAATTTTGTTCCCGTAGGTAAAGACCAAATGCAACATATCGAAATTACTCGCGATGTGGGTTCGCGTTTCAATCATCAAATGGGCGAGACTTTTGTAATTCCCGAAGGAAAAGTACAAGAAGAATCAATGCTTGTTCCTGGTACCGATGGCCATAAAATGAGTAAATCTCGTGGCAACATCATCAATATTTTCTTGGATGATAAAGCGTTACGCAAACAAATCATGAGCATAGAAACCGATAGCACGCCACTGGAAGAACCTAAAAATCCTGATAGCTGCAAGATCTTTGCAATCTATAAATTGGTTGCAAATGAAACTCAAATTGCCGAAATGAAAATCAAATATGCCAATGCCAATAAGGATTTTGGCTATGGCCATGCCAAACAACTCTTATTTGAATTACTCCTTTCCAACTTCAAAACCGAAAGAGAAAAATACAACTACTACATGAGTAATTTAGATGAAGTGGATAGTTTATTAGAACAAGGCGCAAAAAAAGCAAGTGTAGTTGCTAATACTGTTTTACAACGAGTACGGATAAAATTAGGTTTCGAAAATAGTTAAACGGCTTCAAACAATTTTCCTGGCAAAGGTCTAATCACTCCTTTTAGTTCCATATTGAGCAATAAAGTTGATATTTTAAAAATTGGGAGATCACATTCGAGGGCAACTATATCTAATAGTTGCTTTCCGTTTTTTTGGAGATACTCATATATTTTTTTTTCTTCATTATTAAGAGAAACAAAGAGTTGCTTTTGAACGGGTTTAGTCGATTTGGCTTCTAATTCCCAATTCAAACAATAGACTAAATCTGCTGCTGAAGTTAAAAGATTAGCGCGTTGTGTTTTTATTAAGTCATTGCAACCTTGACTATATTTGTCGGTAATTCTTCCTGGGACAGCAAACACATCACGACTATAATCATTTGCTAAATTTGCTGTGATTAATGACCCACCTTTTTCAGCACTTTCGATTACAATTGTAGCTTCACTCATTCCGGCAACAATTCTGTTTCGGCGAACAAAATTTTCTTTATCAGGATTAGAATTACTCCAAAATTCGGTTAAGAAACCCCCATTTTGTTCCATTTTGGCTACGTACTTTTTATGTGTTTTAGGATAAATTTGGTTTAAACCATGGGCTAGTACTCCAATGGTTTGCAAATTATTATCCATAGCAGCTTGATGTGCCACAATATCAACACCATAGGCAAAACCACTAATAATAATAGGATTGAATATAGCTAAGTCTTCTATTAGTTTTTTACAAAACTCTGTTCCATAAGAAGTGATTTGTCGCGTTCCAACGATGCTAATTAATTTTCTGTTTTCAAAATTCAAATTACCTGAAGCAAAAAGTAAAACTGGCCCATCAATACAATGTTTTAATTTATCGGGATAATTCTCATTAAGATAGTATAAAACTTCTATTTTTTCGTTTTCGATAAATTTTAATTCCTGTGCTGCTTTTTCAAAAACCGATTTATCTTTTAGCTTTTTTATTAATATTTCACCTATTCCATCAATAGATTTTAGCTGACTAGCCTTGGCATTAAATATTTTTTCGGCTGAACCGCAGTGATTTATAAGTTTTTTTGCGACAATATCGCCTACACCATCAATCTTTAATAGTGCTAAAACATGGAAAAGTTCTGTTATATTCATGAATTGGATTTACTACACAAAATACTAATTTTTTATTTAAATTGTTAATAAAATTTGTGAATAATTTTTTGATACTACTAATGTTTCTTTAAATTTGTAGTTATGAAGATTGAACAATACATTTCTCAATTATTATATCGTTATCAATGCGTCACTGTTCCTGGATTTGGTGCTTTTTTGACCGAATTTCAGTCAGCGCAATTGGATGAAAATTCACACTCGTTTTATCCTCCAAAAAAAATGATTTCTTTTAATCCTTTCATTAAAAACAATGATGGATTGTTGGCTAATCATTTGGCTCAAGCCGAAAAGATTGGGTACGAAATTGCGGTAAATACCATTCAAAATGAAGTGTCACATTGGACAACAAAAATTCAAGAATTGGGTAGTTTTTCCATAAAGAATATAGGTGAGTTTACTTTAAATGCAGAAAAAAATTTAGTCTTTGTTTCTGCAAATCAAATTAATTACCTTAAAGAATCCTTTGGTTTATCTTCGTATATGTCTCCATCTGTAAAACGCGAAGTTTACAAACAAGAAGTTGAAGCAATTGAAGAAAAAGCACCTATCGCATTTACTCCTGAAAAAAGAAAAAGCTACAAAGTACTTAAATATGCCGCTGTTTTCACCCTCTCTATAGGATTATCTGGAGTTTTAGGTTATAAATTATATGGTAATTATTTGAAACAAATTGAACAAGAAACACTTTTAGTTCAATCCAATGTTCAAAAAAAAATAAATCAAAAAATACAAGAAGCTACTTTCTTTATAGAAAATCCATTGCCTGCAGTTACGCTGACGGTTCCTTCTGAAAAAACTCCATATCATGTTGTAGCTGGCGCGTTCCGATTAGAATCAAATGCTGAAAATGCATACAATTCTTTATTGAAATTAGGATTTAAAGCCAAAAGATTACCAGCTAACAAACATGGATTATTCCCAGTTCTTTATGGAAGTTATAGTTCTTATACAGTAGCTCGTGATGCTATGAAAAATATTCAAAAGCTAGATAATAAAGATGCTTGGTTATTGATACAAGAATAAAAAAATCCCGATGTATCGGGATTTTTTGTTTTCTGTAACTACCTTTGTCAAAAATTTGATATGAAATCAAAACATCCCTCGGAGTCATTAACTATTTTAACGGATTTAGTTTTGCCAAGTGAAACTAATCCATTAAATAATCTTTTTGGTGGTGAATTACTCGCAAGAATGGATAGAGCAGCTAGTATTTCAGCCCGAAGACATTCTCGTAGAATTACTGTAACAGCCTCTGTAAATCACGTTGCATTTAATCGAGCTATTCCTCTAGGAAGTGTAGTTACTGTTGAAGCCAAAGTTTCTCGTGCTTTTAATTCTTCTATGGAAATTTATATTGATGTTTGGTTAGAAGATAGGGAGTCGGGCATTAAAACCAAGGCAAACGAAGCAATTTATACTTTTGTTGCTGTGGATGAAACGGGAAATCCTGTAACAGTTCCTCAAATTGAACCAGAAACTGAGTTAGAAAAGGCAAGATATGATGCTGCACTGAGAAGAAAGCAGTTAAGCTTAGTGCTAGCAGGAAAAATGAACCCACACGATGCAACCGAATTGAAAGCATTATTCACATAAAAAACCTTTATAATTTATGCTTTTATATTACATATTAAATAACCAACTAGCTGGGTTGTTATAAGAGGTGTTTTGTAAAATTAAAAACTTTAAAATAGTTTTTCCTGTATCGCCATTGGCTCTAATTTTTCCCAATAGTTGCTTAATCGAAACCTTATCGCCAACGCTAACATTTACACTACTTAAATTTTGATATACGGTAAAATAATCTCCGTGTTGAATAAAAATAGCAATATTTAAAGGTGATAATTTAATAACCTTTGTTACCTCTCCCCCAAAAACAGCTCTTGCAGAAGAACCTGTTTCAGTTGTAATTTCTACTCCACTATTGTGTACCGTTAACATTTTATATACCGGATGTGGTTGGTCACCATAAGGCAAACTAACAACTCCTTTTTCAACTGGCCAAGGCAATTTTCCTTTGTTAGCTCTAAAATTATTAGCTATCAATTGTCCTTCTGATGTTAAAACAATTTTTGTGGACTCTTCAGTAGCTTTAGTGTCTGCTTTGGAAACTGTTTTTGGATTAGCTTTTGCTTTTGCAGCCGCTGTCTTTTTGTTAGCAGCTGCTATAGTTTCGCGAATTAATTTTTGTATCTGAGCATCTATTTTCTTGGTTTCTTGTTGCTTTTTCTTAATATCTGCAACAATCTTCCCTTTCTCCTTTTGAATTTGTTGTGCTATTTTTTCTTGTTCTTTTTTCTCTTTCTCTAATTCTTGTTTTTCATTTTCATTTTCAATTATCAACTTTTCTTTGGCAGATTTTTGCACTCCAATTTTATCATTATAAGTTAAAAGTTGATTTGTTTTTCCTTTGATTTCCTCTCCTTGCATTTTCCTGTAACTAGCATATTGTTTCATATACTGAGCTCTTTTATAGGCTTGAAGAAAATTTTGTGAAGACAATAAAAACATAGCTCGACTTTGCTCCGACCTGCTTTTATATGATTTTAAAATCATCTCCGCATAATCTTTTCTAAGTTGATCTAAGTCTAGTTTAAGTTGGTTAATCTTCACTTGATTTGAATATATATCATTGCTCAGCAATTTTGTTTGCTTTTCAGTAGTGTTAATTAATTTTTGTTTTAACCCTATTTTTTCTTTTTGGAGCATTAATTGTGTGACTACTGATTTTTCTTTGCTTTTTACAGTTTGCAATAGTTGTTCTTTCTCAAGAATTTCTTGTTGAATCTTGGCTTTTCGTTCTTCTAGTTGTTCCTGAGTTGGAGGTTGACTCCACATTGGGATTGCTAAACAAAAAAAGAATAAGGTGAAAAAGAATTTTGGCATAGTCTAGTTAATTTTGGCAAATCTAATTTATAAAAATTCTTTCATATCCATCAGGAACACTATAGGGAAATGAAAGGTCTTCGTTAAAAGTAATTGAATTATAATCTATTGAAATTTCTGTTTTCCCTTTCTTTTGAACTGCATTTATAAACAAACTGGCAGGTAAAAAAGCAGATGTAAAATTTTGAAAATTAGGATAATTTACTTCGAATGTTCTTTCTTTTTCTGGTTGATTTATTTCTTGTTTTTTAAGTAAAAAATGTTCCGATTCAAAGAAAAAGGATTTTTCGGTATTTTTGGTTGTCGAGTTTAACTTATAAAATTTATCCCCTACTTCTGAAGTATAATTCTCTTTCGTTAAATCATCAATAGGTTGACCAATGAGCATATTCTGAATTTTATCAAAGTCTAAATCGGTGCCGAGCCATTGGCTTAGTGCTTGATAATTGCCTTCAAAATAAGTTCCATTTATTTTTTCATAATACTTCACTTCATTAGGAGTTATTAGTGCTTTGGCCATTGTTATGCCTAAAAATCGAATGCTTACTAATATTTTTTCTCCCTTCTTAATTTTGATTTCTGCAACAACACTTTGTGATTGATTATCATCCCTATATTTTACACTTGATCTTATATATAACGTGGAAAATTCATTTTTATTGTTATAATGATTCTGAATTATTTTTTTTGAAGTCATAATGCTTTCATCTGTTACAAGGTCAATTTTTGCTTTTTTGTCAACAAAAACAGCTTTTGATTTGCATGAAACTAAAAGAACAACCAACAAAAGATACCACCAATTTTTCATTATTTTTTTTGTTTTTTAATAAGCTCATCCGCCTTAGAAAAGTATTTTTCTTTCTTCTTCATATCGCCCAAAGCAGTATAGGCTTCGCCGAGTTGAATGTTGAAATTGATTTCTAAAGCCTCATCATCAATAACAAAATCTAAGCCAGTTTCTAAAAAAGTTACCGCTTTCTTATTATTCTTCAATTGATTGTTTGCCAAACCAGCATAATAATAAAACTGAGGTTGGGTTGGATACAATTGTGTCAATTCGTCGGCTTTTTTTGCTAAAACATCAAACTGCTGGGTTTCAGTATAGGACTGAAGCAATAATAGTTGGGTTTCTAAATCATCAGAATTGTATTTTAGATGCATTTCGAAATACTTTATGGCTCTATTCCAATTGGTTTTTGAATAATAAAATTTGCCGATTTCTTTAGATACTTTTACTTCTTTATCATTATCAAAATAAGAAATAGCTTTATCTAAATCGGGTTCGTATTTTGGATTATTCATAACAAAAATCAGAAATTCATTGAGCATTCTATGTTTAATTTTAGAGTCTATTTTTTTGCTTGGTAAAACAATATTCATCGCTTTTACAGTATTGTCTCCATCCTTGTTATTCAAATGAAATTTAAACAGACTTACTTGAGCCCAATCTGAGGTTGGGATGGCTTTTTCAAGTTTTTGAGCAATTCCTAATGCTTTTTCCTCTTGATTACTTTTAGAATACATAAAAATCAAAGAGATATAATTAGACTCATCCTGAGGATATTTTTTTATCTTATCTAAAAGATTGTTTTTTTCTGCCGATTGGTATTTTAAATCTTTAAGGATATCTGCTTTATACAATTCGCGTTTATCTGATTTTCCAAACTTTTCATTTAACTCATTAATTAGTTCTAAAGCTTTATCATATTGATTGGTATTCATATATAATGAAGTCAGGTCTTCCTTATAATCTTCTTTAAATTCAACCAATTTTTCTACTACAACTACTGCCTGATTATAATCGTGAGTTTCATAGCACACATCATACATGCCTACCCAAGCCCAACGGTTTTTGGGTTCCATTTTAGTCACTTTTTCAAAGTTATCATAAGCATCTTTATATTTTTTTTGAGCCAAATAATTTTTGCCTAATTCAAAATATACAACTGCATTTTCGGGTTCTTTTTGTTTACATATAAGCAACGATTCTATGGCTTTATCATAGTTTTCGATGCCTTTTTGTTTCAGCGCTTCGAAAAAATTATCTTGAAATCCATTGTCTAACACCACTACTTCGTTGGGTTCTTTTTGAGCCAAAAGCGTGTTGGGAATACTTACTATTCCAAAAAGTACTATCCAATAAATTCCAAGTTTTTTCATTTTTTAGCTGAATTTATTTTAGTTTCATTTTATTCTAAAACTGAATAATCTCCTATACTAATACTAGTAAAATCGCCATCAAAACTAGCATGATTTCCTATCATGGCATTATCTAAATGGGCGTTTTTTATGTGAGCATATGTTTGCACTAAACTATTTTTTATACTGCTGTTTTGAACATGACAGCCATCGCCTAGAGAAACATTTGGTCCAACAGTTGCGTTAATTAAAACCACATCTTTCCCAATGTAGCAAGGAGGAATTATGGTTGAATTGTCCAATTTTACATCATAATCTACCAAATGTTCCCCATCATTGTGCAAAAATCCTAACATTCTAGAATTAGTTTCTACTGTAACGTCTTTGTTGCCACAATCCATCCATTCGTCAACTTTTCCTGGAACAAACTTCATGCCTTTTGCCATCATTTGCTTGATGCCATCATTAATTTGGTATTCGCCACCATGAATAATATTATTATCCAAAACAAATTGTAACTCATTTTTTAAAACCGCTACATCTTTAAAATAATAAATACCAATCACGGCAAGGTCAGAAACAAATACCTTAGGTTTTTCTACCAATTCCACTATCTCATTAGCTTCATTAAGGTTGATAACTCCAAAAGCTTCGGGTTTATCAACTTGTTTTACCCAAATTACGCTATCTGCGGTTACGTCTAAATCAAAATCAGCACGAATTAAAGTATCAGCATACGCAATAACCGCTGGTCCGCTCAATGAATCTTTGGCACACATAATGGCGTGTCCTGTTCCAAGTGCTTCGTTTTGGTAATAAATAGTTCCTTTAGCACCGAGTTTTTGAGCTATAGCAATCAATTCTTCTTCTACTTTTTTGCCAAAACTTTCGTGAATGATAAAGGCTACTTCTTCAATCTCTTGGTTTAAAACTCCTGCAATATCTTCTACCAATCGATGTACAATTGGTTTCCCAGCAATTGGAATTAATGGTTTTGGAATGGTTAATGTATGTGGTCTTAATCTTGACCCCCGACCTGCCATTGGTACTATTATTTTCATATGTTTTGTATTAAGATTTGAGTATTAAGTATTAAGACTGAAACTGCCTACTAATTACTGAACACTGCTTACTATTTTACTCCAGTGCTTCCAAATCCGCCTTCGCCACGAGAAGTTTCAGATAGAATTTCTACTGAAATCCATTCTGCTCTTTCGTGTTTGGCGATGATTAGTTGTGCTATTCGTTCACCGTTTTCAATAACGAAATCCTCATTAGATAAATTTACTAAAATCACGCCAATTTCTCCACGATAATCCGCATCAACTGTTCCTGGAGAGTTTAAAACAGTTATTCCCTTTTTAGCTGCTAATCCACTTCTTGGACGGACTTGCGCTTCATAACCTATTGGCAATTCAATAAAAAGTCCTGTTTTAACGATAGTTCTTTCTAATGATTTTAAAGTTATTGGTTCAGACAAATTGGCTCTTAAATCCATGCCAGCAGAAGCAATGGTTTCGTAATTGGGTAATTCGTGTTGTGATTTGTTGATTATTTTTATTTGCATAGTTTATTTTCGTTTGACTATTTTTAATAATGTTTCTTTCTCATTATAGTATATAAAATACAAAAAGGCAATTAATAAGGTAAATTTAATATAATAGTTATCCCTCAAAACAGGCACGTAAAAGGAAAGTGCTGAAAATACTATCGTCAATCCTAGATAACTGAATATCTTCATAAAATCATACGGTATAGGATATTTCTTTTTGCCCATCTGATAAGAAATAATCATCATCGTTCCATAAGCTGCAATAGTGGCAATAGCTGATCCTGTATAGCTAATATAAGGTATTAAAATGAAATTGAGTACTAAAGTTACTGCAGCGCCTACAAGAGAAATGTAGGCCCCAATACTGGTTTTGTCTATCAGTTTGTACCAAACGGATAAGTTGGTATAAATTCCTAAAAAGAAATTGGCCAAAACTATAAGCGGCACAATTTTCATAGCATCCCAATAACTTGGATTTGGAACTAAAATTTCTTTTAAAAAGTCTGCAAATACAATGACAAACAAACAGATGAACGAGCCAAAAATCACAAAATATTTGGTAATAGTTGCATAGGTTTGTGGTGCGTTTTCATTGGTGGCATGACTAAAAAAAAACGGTTCAATGCCCAAAGTATAGGCCGTTCTGAAAAGTACCATAAACATCCCAATTTTATAACATGCAGAATATGCCCCGATTTCTGAAAGCGGAACGTGCATCCTATCTAAAAGGATTTTGTCGAAATGTTCGTTAATGGCAAAAGCAATTCCGGCGAACAGAATTGGGAAGCCATAAGTAATCATTTTTTTCCAAAGTAATCTATCAAACTTCCAAGAAATACTAGTATAATTTGGAATTAAAAATATAAGCGTGACAAAACTTGCAATTAAATTAGAAATGAAAATGTATCCTACTTGAAAGTTTTCGAAGTAAATAGTATTTAAAAACCCATTTGGATAATTGGTCGCCAGACTTGGTAAAAAAGCCAAAAAGAAAACGTTCAGCAAAAGCATTATTGAAACATTTGCTATTTTTATAGCTGTATATTTTATTGGTTTCCTTTCAGCACGCAACTTTGAAAATGGAACAATTGCTAAGGCATCAAACACTAAAACCCAGATGGTGTATGTAATGTATTCAACTTTAATATCAGACCATCCCGCTAATGTATGCCTTGATAATAAGGCTAAAACTAAAAATCCTAAAGTGGACCAAAAAAGCGAAACCGTTGAAGTTGAAATAACATTTTTCTTGTTATCTTCTGAATTATAAAATCGGAAGAATGCTGTTTCCATACCGTAAGACAAAACTACATTGAAGAAAACCAAATAGGAAAATATTACGGAAACTTGTCCCATTTCGGATTTGTCCTTTAAATAATACACAAACAGCGGATTTAGTATAAAGCTAATTATCCTAGGAACAACTGCTGCTAATCCGTAAATAAGTGTTTGCTTAAAAAGATTTTTGTATAAACTCAAGGTGCTTTTCGTTAATGAAACAAAAATAGGTTTTTATTAGATTATGAAAATCCATTTTTATCAATAGTTTTAATAAAATGAAATCCACGAGGTTCATATCCTTGATTATAATAAAATCGATGTGCAGTAAAATTTCCAGTAAAAGCATCAAGTACAATGCACGTACAGTTTAATTCTTTAGCTTTTTCATCAATATAGGTGGAAATTAGTTTTCCAATTCCTTTTTTACGATAATCAGGGTGGATAATAAAATTATCGATTTCGATATATTTTCCAGTCCATAATTTGGTACCAAACCAAAAGCCGGTTAAACCCACACAAATTTCCCCATCAAAAACAGCTACTTGTTTATAGCTTTTGGGAATCATGTCTTCGAGAAAAGATTTATAGCGCTCGATTGCCATATTTGGATATAGAAATTGTATCGTTTCAAATTGTTCTAGAATTTGTTCAAGCGATGAAAGTTCTCTGATTTCCATTATGGGATTTTTATTTAAAAGTAATAAAAAAAGAGCCAATGACTGTTGGCTCTTTTATAAAATTATATACTATTTTAATTATCCTTTCAATGCTTCCGCTCCACCAACAATCTCCAATATCTCATTAGTGATTGCAGCTTGACGTGCTTTGTTATACGTTAACTTCAATTGGTTTCTTAATTCGGTTGCGTTATCAGTTGCTTTGTGCATTGCAGTCATACGAGCGCCATGTTCTGAGGCAAAAGAATCTCTGATAGATTTATATAATTGCGTTTTTAACGATTTAGGAATCAACGTCAGAACAATTTCTTCTTTTGAAGGTTCAAAGATATAATCTCCTGTTGACGCAGGTTTATCCGAAGCAATTGGCGCTAATGGCAAGAATTGTTCTGTTTGCACAATCTGAGTAGCAGCATTTTTGAATTGGTTATACACCACTTCGATTTTATCATACTCACCAGAAATAAATTTTTCTGTCAACACTTTTGCAATCTCGGCAACATTTTCAAAAGTAAGATTATCAAATATTTCACTTTTGTTAGCGATTACAGTATTGGTTTTTCTTAAAACGTCATTTCCTTTTTTACCAATAGCAAAGATATCGACTTGTTTTCCAGCATAACCATCAGCAACTACTTTGGCTTGTTTAATAACGTTAGTATTAAAAGCTCCACACAAACCACGATTTGATGTTATAGCAACAATTAACACTTTATTAATTTCGCGTTGAGAAGTATATTGTCCACCAGCATCAAAGTCTAGAGTAGCACTAACACTTTGTAATAATTCCGTTAATTTTTCGGCATAAGGTCGCATTGCTGTAATAGCATCTTGTGCTTTTTTCAACTTTGCAGCAGAAACCATTTTCATCGCCGATGTAATTTGCATCGTTGACTGAACGGAAGTAATTCTATTACGGATTTCCTTTAAGTTTGCCATATTGAATTTGAAAATTAGTTAATTTGAAAATTTGAAAATGAATCTCATCTCCAAATTTTCAAATCTTCAAATTATTATTAGTTATATTTTGCCGATAAATCTTTAGCCACTTTTTCTAAAACATCAGTAATACTGTCATCTAACTTACCTGCTTTTAAAGCATTTAAGATGTCTCTGTGCTTGTTGTTTAGGAATTCTAGGTAATCTCTTTCAAATTCTTTTACTTTGTTCACAGGAACATTTCTTAACAAGTTTTTAGAACCCGCATAAATAATAGCTACCTGATCTTCTACAGTGTAAGGATCGTTTACCGCTTGTTTCAAAATTTCAACGTTTCTTCTTCCTTTTTCAATTACGTTTAAAGTAACGGCATCTAAGTCTGAACCAAATTTTGCGAAAGCTTCCAATTCACGGAATTGAGCTTGGTCCAATTTTAATGTACCAGCTACTTTTTTCATGGATTTAATCTGTGCATTACCCCCAACACGAGATACCGAAATACCTACGTTAATAGCAGGACGAACTCCAGAGTTGAACAAATCTCCATCGAGGAAAATTTGTCCGTCAGTAATCGAAATTACGTTTGTTGGGATATAAGCAGAAACGTCACCCGCTTGTGTTTCAATAATTGGTAGCGCCGTTAATGAACCTCCACCTTTCACGATTGGTTTCAATGTGTCTGGTAAATCGTTCATGTTTTTCGCGATATCATCATCCGCAATTACTTTACAAGCTCTTTCTAATAAACGACTGTGTAAATAGAATACGTCTCCAGGATAAGCTTCACGACCTGGCGGTCTTCTTAATAAAAGTGAAACCTCACGATAAGCTACCGCTTGTTTTGATAAATCATCATAGATAATCAAAGCAGGACGGCCTGAGTCACGGAAATATTCTCCGATTGCCGCGCCAGCCATTGGAGCATAAACCTGCATTGGAGCAGGATCTGAAGCGTTAGCAGCCACAATTGTTGTATAAGCCATGGCTCCTTTTTCTTCTAGAGTCTTAGCAATTCCAGCTACAGTAGAAGCTTTTTGTCCTATAGCAACATAGATACAAAATACGGGTTGACCTAGATCGTAAAATTCTTTTTGATTTAAAATGGTATCAATACAAACTGTAGTTTTACCCGTTTGACGGTCACCAATTACCAACTCACGTTGTCCTCTTCCAACTGGAATCATCGCATCGATAGATTTGATACCTGTTTGTAATGGTTCAGTTACTGGTTGACGAAAAATAACTCCTGGAGCTTTTCTTTCTAATGGCATTTCGTATAAATCACCACCGATTGGACCTTTACCATCGATAGGCTCACCAAGAGTGTTTACCACACGGCCAACTATTTGCTCACCAACTTTCAATGAAGCGATGCGTTGTGTTCTTTTTACGATAGAACCTTCTTTAATACCGGTTGATGGTCCTAAAAGTACCACACCAACATTATCTTCTTCTAAGTTCAATACGATAGCTTCCAAACCGTTATCGAATTGAACTAACTCACCGTATTGTGCATTGGACAATCCATAAACACGAGCGATACCATCACCCACTTGGAGTACTGATCCAACTTCTTCTAACGTAGCTCCAGATTGAAAACCTTCTAACTGTTTCTTTAATATTGCTGAAATTTCAGCAGCTTTAATTTCCGCCATTTTGATATATCTTTAATGGTAATTTAATTACTAAACTCTCTTTTTAATTCTTGCAATCTGTTAGCCACAGAAGCATTGTATTGTTTGTCTCCAATTCTCAAAATAAATCCTCCTATGATTGATGGATCTACAATGTTCTCTAAAGTTATCTTTTTGTTTGAAATGGAAGCTATTTTTGCTAATACTATACTTTCTAAATCTGGAGTGATTGGGAAAGCTGTAGTTACTTTAGCGACTTCTACATTATTCATTTCATCGAATAACATATTATATTGTGAAGCGATTGGCGCTAATATTTCAAATCTTTTGTTCTCTTGTAACAATCTGAAAAGCGATTTTGTTTCTGCTTGAACTGAAGCAAATACTTCTGACAAAGCACTCATTTTTACATCAGATGTAACTATTGGGCTTGACAAAAATTCACTCAATTCTTTGCTTCTAGCAATAGAAGAAACGATTGACAACATATCATCATTTACTTTTACAGTATTTGCACTAGAAACCGCAGTTTCTAAAATAGCTTTTGCATATCTAATCGCAGCTCTTGACATAACGATTAATTTAATTTAACATCACCTAACATTTTCTCTACCAATTTGGTTTGAGCTTCTTTGTTAGACAATTCGTCTTTTAATAATTTTTCAGCAATCTCTAATGATAAAGAAGAAACTTGAGATTTTAATTCTGCCAAAGCTGCATTTTTCTCACTTTCGATAGAAGATTTTGCTTGCTCAATCATTTTTTGACCCGCAACTTGTGCTTCAGTTTTAGCATCGTTAATCATTTTATCTTTAATTTCACGAGCTTCTTTCATCATTGCATCACGCTCTAATCTTGCCTCAGCAATTAATTTCTCATTGTCTGATTTCAAATTTTGCATCTCTTTCTTAGCGTTTTCAGCAGAAAGTAGTGCGTTTTTTATTCCTTCTTCTCTTTCGTTAACTGCGTCAAGAATAGGTTTCCAAGCAAATTTTCTAAGTATAAATAATAAAAATAAAAAAGTAAGTACTGACCAAAATATTAGTCCAATTGCTGGTGTTACTAAATCCATTTCTTATATGTTTTTTAATTAATTTAAAAAAGTTACAGTAGCAACCAACCGTTACTACTGTATACTTATTTTTCTTTTTGGATTATCCTTGCAATAAAGCAACAACAACACCAAATAAAGCTACTGCTTCAACGAAAGCGGCTAAAATTAGCGCAGAAGATTGAATTTTTCCGTGCATTTCTGGCTGACGAGCCATAGCTTCCATAGCAGATCCTCCAATCTTACCGATACCAACACCAGCTCCAATAGCTGCTAAACCAGCTCCAATAGCTGCAATTCCTGTAATAGTCATATATATAAAATTTAAATTAATTAATGATGCTCTTCCTCTGTTGCCATTCCAAAATAAAGGGCAGACAATATTGTAAAAATATAAGCTTGTATAGCTGTTACAACTATTTCAATAATGGTGATAAATAATGAAAATGCCACTGATACTGGTGCCACTGCAATAGTTTTGAAAATAAAAATTAAGGACATTAAAGCCAAAATAATAATGTGCCCTGCTGTAATATTAGCAAACAATCGTATCATTAAAGAAATTGGTTTTGTAAAAATTCCTATTAGTTCAATAGGCATTAAAAATATTTTCATCGGGACAGGAACTCCTGGCATCCAGAAAATATGTTTCCAATAATTCTTATTACCGCTAAATGTTGTAATTATAAATGTAAACGTAGCTAGAACCATTGTGAAAGCAATGTTACCACTTAAGTTAGCACCATTAAGAATTGGTATTAAACCAAAAATATTGTTTATCCAAATAAAGAAGAATACCGTTAATAAGTACGGCATATACCTTTTATATCTTTTTTCACCAATCATTGGTCTTGCGATTTCGTCTCTAACAAATAAGATTAATGGCTCTATAAATGCCGCAATTCCAAGAGACTTTTCATAGTCTTTGTTTTTATATTTTCTTGCCGAAGTTATAAATACAATTAAAAGAAATAGTACTGAAACCCACATCATGAAAACATTTCTAGTGATTGAAAAGTCGTAAGGTGTAGATGCATTTTCAGGGTGGTGTTCTGCATTTAATTTTAATTCAGTTTCACCAGCATTTAACTGGTAAATTTTTTCGTGAAGTTTAACGAATTTGTTTCCGTTTTTTTCAACGATATGTTTTCCTGAATCATCGTGATGAAATTCTCCAGATGAAAAAATAGTCAAACCTTTGTCGTAAAGTATAATTGGCAATTCTAAAGAAACAGGCACTCCATTCCAGTCAAACAGATGAAAGGCATGAGCATCCTTGACGTGGTGCATAATCATTTCTTTTGCGTCAAATTTTTCACCTTCAGCGGCTTCCTTCTGTTCGGAAGCAAATCCAGTCATTGATGTAAGAATAAGGATTATTGAATAAACGGCTCTTTTTAGGTTTCTTAATTTCATTTTATTATTATTTAACCTTTCTTTAAATTTTGCGCAAATGTACACACATTAAGACAAAATGTCAAAATTATTTTGCTTTAATTTAAAACTTGTTTTTTGATGAATTTTCAGATTCTAATTTTGCTTTTTTAGTAATTTGGTAATTGAATAAACTTCAAACGTTAGATAGATAAAGTAAGGCATAAAAAAATTAAAGACATCGTAGTTCTTATTTTTCACATCTGACAAGAAAACTGGGAGTAAAAAAATCACCACAAGCAACATTTTTAATAGAGTAAATAATACAAAAAGGTTAAACACATTCTCATTCCCCTGATGCTTCTTATATATTACTATAAAAATAATAATGCTAGTTACGACAAAATGGAAAAGATAAATTTGGTACAACGGAACTATCAGTATTGCTTTTGGAAGCAATTTATTTTGTAAAGTATTGTGTATGAAAAATAATATCAAAGTAATCAATTCACTTTGAACTATAATCTGAAATTGCGATTTTAAAAATTCTTTCATTCTTCATCTTTTTGTTCTTTGGCTATGGAAAGTATTCGCTTGATTACATAAAAAATTGCAATTAAGACAGAGCATAAAGAAAAAAACACTGTAAATAAATTATTTTTGTTTGGGTAATTCTTGTCTAATTGTACCCCACCAAATGTACCTAAACCAATTATAAGCAACATTTGTATGGCAATACTAGAATATCGAGCATACGCAAGCATTGGTTTTTTATTATAGTCATTTAGCATTTATTACGCTGTTTTTTCTTCTGTTGATTTTCCATTATTAATCATGCTTTTCACATGAGGTTTCATTATGCATGATGCACTGAATTCGGCGCCAGGTTCAACGGATAGTTTTCCGCAAACAACTTCCCCTTTTATGTGTGCTTTTGATTTTA
>CALPPS020000032.1 GCA_943325515.2 Flavobacterium psychrophilum | reverse complement strand
TATTCTTTAACTCAACCAACTATTCGTCCATTATTTAGTTCAAAACAATTTCAAGAAGCTTTATTATCATGGAATGGTAATGCAGCTTCTTATTATGATTATATAAAAGCAAATGCTGCTAGTTACACTAACGGTGCTACTTGGAACAAAACTGTTCACGATGGTATCGCTGTTGGAGTTGCTTCTGCTACAACTAGTGGTGCTACTGATTTTTCAGCTGCGGCTAATGCTTTAGCTTCTTCAAAACCTGCAAACGGATTTGAATTAGTGTTGTATACCAAAACTGGTTTAGGTGACGGTCAGCAGGCAAACAATCCTTGGTTACAAGAGTTTCCAGATCCAATCACAAGAGTTTCTTGGGATAATTATGTTACTATTTCTAAAGCAGATGCCGAAAGACTTAAACTAGAAAATAAAATAGTTGCTAATGGAGGTCTTAACGGAAGTATTGTAACGCTTACTGTAAATGGTTTAAAAATGAATGTTCCAGTTATTGTTCAACCAGGACAAGCAGTTGGGACTTTAGGTTTGGCTTTGGGTTATGGTAAAAAAGCGTCACTAAAAGAAGAAATGCAAGTAGGCGTTAATGCTTATTCATTCTATAGTAATTTTAATGATGTACAATCTGCCACCATTACAAAGGCTGATGGTGAACATGAGTTCGCTTGTGTTCAATCACAAAAAACCTTAATGGGTAGAGGTGATATTATCAAAGAAACTACATTAACAGTATTTTCTTCTAAATATAATGAACCACAAGTTTGGAATCCAGTTCCAATGGTTTCATTAGATCACAAGGAAGTAGAAGCAACAAAAGTTGATTTATGGGAGTCATTTGATCGTTCTGTCGGACATCATTTTAATCTTTCAATTGATTTAAATGCTTGTACTGGATGTGGTGCTTGTGTTATAGCATGTCATGCAGAAAATAATGTTCCAGTAGTTGGAAAATCTGAAATAAGAAGAAGTCGTGATATGCACTGGTTGCGTATAGATAGATATTATTCATCAGAGGATACTTTTGCTGGAGATAATAAGAAAAAAGAAGAATTTAACGGATTATTTGGTAAAGAAGGTTCACTAGGTGGTTTTGGAGATATGGAAAAACCTGCTGACAATCCACAAGTTGTTTTTCAACCAGTAATGTGTCAACACTGTAACCATGCCCCTTGTGAAACAGTATGTCCAGTGGCAGCAACTTCTCATGGTCGTCAAGGACAAAACCAAATGGCTTATAACCGTTGCGTTGGTACTCGTTATTGTGCCAATAACTGTCCTTATAAAGTACGTCGTTTCAACTGGTTCTTGTATAACAATAACGATGAATTTGATTTCCACATGAATGACGATTTAGGTCGCATGGTTATCAATCCAGATGTTAACGTTCGTTCTCGTGGAGTAATGGAAAAATGTTCAATGTGTATTCAAAAAACACAATATACTATTTTAACTGCAAAACGTGAAGGAAGAGAAGTTAACGTTGACGAATTCCAAACTGCATGTTCCGCTGCTTGTTCATCAGGAGCTATGGTTTTTGGAGACATTAATAATAAAGCTGATAAAATCACTAAACTAGTTGAAGATAAAAGAGCTTATCACTTGTTAGAAAGTGTGGGAACTAAACCAAATGTGGTTTATCAAGTTAAAGTAAGAAATATTTAAGAAAATAAGTTGGAAAATGGAAGACGGAAGTCAGAAATTATAAAGCCTAAAAAATAATTGTAAAGTAAAATATTGATTGAATTTGCTTTTTTTCTAAAATCGTAAATATAAAATCATAAATCTAAAATCATAATATGTCGTCTCATTACGAAGCACCCATTAGAAAACCCTTAGTTATAGGTGATAAATCTTATCACGATGTAACTGTAGATGTAGCTGCTCCAGTAGAAGGAAGAGCTAATAAACAGTGGTGGACTGTATTTTCTATCGCATTAGCCGCTTTCCTTTGGGGAATAGGTTGTATTACCTATACCATTTCTACAGGCATTGGAACTTGGGGGCTAAATAAAACAGTAGGTTGGGCTTGGGATATTACCAATTTTGTTTGGTGGGTAGGTATCGGACATGCTGGAACTCTTATTTCTGCGGTATTATTATTGTTCCGTCAAAGATGGAGAATGGCTATTAACCGTTCTGCAGAAGCAATGACTATTTTCTCAGTAATTCAAGCGGGTTTATTTCCTATTATTCACATGGGTCGTCCATGGTTAGCGTATTGGGTTTTACCTATTCCAAATCAATTTGGTTCTCTATGGGTTAACTTTAATTCACCACTTCTTTGGGACGTATTTGCAATCTCTACTTATCTTTCAGTTTCATTAGTTTTCTGGTGGACTGGTTTGTTACCTGATTTCGCGATGCTTAGAGATAGAGCTGTAACACCTTTTACAAAAAAAATATATTCTATTTTAAGTTTTGGTTGGAGTGGAAGAGCTAAAGATTGGCAACGTTTTGAAGAAGTTTCTTTAGTTCTTGCTGGTTTAGCAACACCACTTGTACTTTCTGTTCACACTATTGTATCCTTTGACTTTGCTACTTCAGTAATACCTGGTTGGCATACTACCATTTTCCCTCCATATTTTGTTGCGGGAGCTGTTTTCTCAGGATTCGCAATGGTAAATACTTTACTTATTATCATGAGAAAAGTATCAAACCTTGAAGCATATATAACTATACAACACATTGAATTAATGAATATTGTGATCATGATTACGGGTTCTATAGTTGGTGTTGCTTATATTACGGAGTTATTTGTAGCTTGGTATTCAGGGGTAGAATACGAACAATATGCTTTCTTGAACAGAGCAACTGGTCCTTATTGGTGGGCATATTGGTCGATGATGACTTGTAACGTTTTCTCTCCACAGTTCATGTGGTTTAAGAAATTAAGAACGAGTATTATGTTCTCTTTCATTATATCTATTGTGGTAAATATTGGTATGTGGTTTGAGCGCTTTGTAATCATCGTAACTTCACTACATAGAGATTACCTGCCATCATCTTGGACAATGTTTTCACCAACTTTCGTTGATATCGGTATCTTTATAGGTACTATTGGTTTCTTCTTTGTATTATTCCTTCTTTATGCTAGAACTTTCCCAGTGATTGCTCAAGCGGAGGTAAAAACAATCTTGAAATCATCGGGAGAAAATTATAAGAGACAAAGAGAATTAGAAGGGCATAATCATTCAGATAAACATTAATAATTGCTATGAGTAGTAATAAAGTTATACACGCTATATATAATGATGATGACATATTAATGGATGCGGTTCACAAAACAAGAGCTGCACATCATCACATTGAAGAAGTATTTACCCCTTTTCCAGTTCACGGATTGGATAAAGCTATGGGAATTGCACCAACACGTTTAGCTATTTGTGCTTTCATTTATGGATGTATTGGATTGTCAGTAGCTACAACGATGATGAATTACATTATGATACAAGATTGGCCGCAAGATATTGGAGGAAAACCAAGTTTTGCTTATTATCAAAATATGCCAGCTTTCGTTCCAGTAATGTTTGAAATGACTGTGTTTTTTGCAGCACACTTAATGGTTATTACTTTTTACATGAGAAGTAGATTATGGCCGTTTAAACAAGCTGAAAACCCAGATGTAAGAACAACTGATGATCACTTTTTAATGGAAGTTGCTGTTCATGATAATGAAACTGAATTGGTGAAATTTTTTCAAGGAACGGGTGCGGTAGAAGTTAAAGTAATTGATAAGCATTAATATTAGATATGAAAAGTTTATTTAAAATAGCAATAGTAGCAGGTATCATGATTTCTTTTTCATCTTGTAAAGATAATTTGAAACCAAACTATCAATACATGCCAAACATGTATGAATCTGTGGCTTATGAAACCTATTCAGAATCTGATGCTTTCAATTCGCCTACAGGATTAAAAGGAAAAGAAGGTCAACTTCCTCCTATTGGATCTATTAAAAGGGGTTTTGTGCCTTATGAAATTCCGAACACAACAGAGGGATACAATTTTTCTAAAACAGTTGTTAATTCCCAACTTGACTCTACCGAAGTTGATATAAAAAAAGCGGAGGAATTATACGGTATTTATTGTGCAATTTGTCACGGTACTGAGGGTAATGGGAAAGGAAAATTAGTTACACAAGAAAAAATATTAGGGGTACCAAGTTATGCAGATAGACAAATTTCAATTGGTAGTATTTACCATGTTCAAACTTATGGTTTAAACTCAATGGGATCTTATGCCAATCTATTGAATCAAAAAGAACGTTGGATGGTCGCTGCTTATGTGATGAAACTTAAGAGCAAATTATAATTGTAGAATAAACTGATTGTTATAGATATGTATACCTTTTCAAGTAAATTAAAAACTTTTTCTTTCGTCTTAATGCTCGTTGGTGTTTTAGGAATCGGTTATGGTTTTTTTACCGCTCCAAAAACTATTCAAGACGTAGAAACCATCCTTAAAGCTTCTGAAAGTCATGAAGGTGGTAATAAACATGAAGCAAATGCTGAAAAACATGTTGCAATAGAACATGGAGAAGCATTAAAATTAAGTGCAGAACACAAAGAACATGTTGAACATGTTTTTCATCAATTGCAAAATAAACCATGGGCTGCTTTGTATGTGGCTTGTATCTTTTTTATGTTGATAGCCATGGGGGCATTAGCATTCTATGCAATTCAACAAGTGGCACAAGCAGGTTGGTCTCCGGTATTATTTAGAGTAATGCAAGGCATCACCTCATATTTATTACCAGGTTCAATAATTTTCTTTTTACTATTATTAGCCTCAGGATTTCATTTTAATCATTTATTTATTTGGATGGATGAAAAAATAAGAGCTACTGATGAAATCATTAAAGGAAAATCAGGGTATTTAAATTTTCCGTTTTGGATCATTAGAGCAACTTTGTTTTTAATAGTGTGGAATTTATACAGGTATTATTCAAGAAAAAATTGTTTGGCACAAGATGAAGCAAGTGACAATAGTTTCTACAAAAAGAATTTTAAATTGTCAGCTGCTTTTTTAGTATTCTTTATCGTTTCAGAATCTATCATGTCATGGGACTGGATTATGTCAGTTGATCCTCATTGGTTCAGTACTCTTTTTGGATGGTATGTTTTTGCAAGCTTCTTTGTTAGTGGAATTACTACTATTCAATTGGTAACTATATATTTAAAATCAAAAGGATATTTAGAAAATGTAAATTCTAGCCATATTCACGATTTATCGAAATTCATGTTTGGTATTAGTGTGTTCTGGACTTATTTATGGTTTTCTCAATTCATGTTAATTTGGTATGCAAATATTCCTGAAGAGGTAACTTATTTTGTTACTAGAATCAATAATTATGGTATTACTTTTTGGGGTGCTGTAGCTATGAATTTTGTATTTCCTATTTTGCTTTTAATCAATACAGATTTCAAACGTATATATTGGATTATAGTTATGGCGGGTATCATTATTCTGCTCGGACATTATGTTGATTTCTTCAATATGATTATGCCAGCAACGGTAGGCGATCAATGGTTTATTGGAATTCCTGAGATTTCATCAATCCTATTCTTCTTCGGACTGTTTATTTATGTAGTTTTTAATGCCTTAACAAAAGCCCCGTTAGTAGCAAAACGAAATCCTTTCATTGAAGAAAGTAAACATTTTCATTATTAATATTTTAAAGTAAATTACAAATGACAACTCTTTTGGTACTTATAGTTGTAGTTTTATTGGCAGTTGCCGTGTGGCAGTTAACCAAAATTTTCGACTTAACTCAAGTTGGTGTTAATGTTGATGACAGCCCAGTTGCAACTGATAACGATAATAAAGTTAATGGATACTTGATGTTTGGATTCTTAGGATTTATATATCTAACCACAATATACTGTCTTTTATATTATAGTAAATTCCCTTTAATAGGAGACTCTGCTTCAGAACATGGAGTAGAAGTTGATAATCTTATGATGATTAGTATGATTTTAATACTTGTTGTACAAACTATTACACAAGCATTATTACATTATTTCGCCTTCAAATACAGAGGGAAACAAGGTCAAAAAGCGCTTTATTTTGCAGATAACAATAGACTAGAATTTATTTGGAGTGTTATTCCTGCCATAGTTTTAGCAGGACTTATATTATATGGTTTGTATGCATGGACAAATATTATGTTTGTTAACCAAGAAGATGAAAAAGATGCTATTGTTATCGAATTGTATGCACAACAATTCAAATGGGAAGCTAGATATTCTGGTGCAGATGATGTATTAGGAAAAGCAAATGTTCGATATATTGAAGGTGTAAATAATCTTGGCGTTGATTTATCTGATCCAAATGCGCAAGATGATTTTAACTCAACTGAACTTCACATTCCAAAAGGAAAGAGAATCATTTTCAAAATGCGTTCTCAAGATGTTTTGCACTCAGCTTACATGCCTCATTTTAGAGCTCAAATGAATTGTGTTCCTGGAATGGTTACTCAATTTTCATTTATTCCATCTGTAACTACTGCTGAGATGAGAGAAAAACCAGCAATGCTCCAAAAAGTATCAGATATAAATGAAATAAGAGCTAAGAAAAGTATTGAGCTAGTTGCTAATGGTGAAGCAGCACTTGATCCTTACACTTTCGATTTTTTATTATTGTGTAATAAAATATGTGGTGCTTCTCATTATAACATGCAAATGAAAATAGTAGTTGACACACCAGAAGAGTATAAAATTTGGTTAAAAGAAAATGCAACAAAAACAATAGTACAAGCTGTTAAAGCTGCTGCTGCAGAGGCAAAAGCTACTGAATCAGGTGCTAACAAATCAAAAGATACAACTTTAGCTAAAATCAAAGATACTTCGGTAGTTGCTCAAGTTGAAATGAAATAATAATAAATTTTAAAAGTTAACCTATGTCAGCAGAAGCTCACAATCACGATCACGAACACCACCATAAAGACACGTTCATTACTAAATATATTTTTAGTATAGATCACAAAATGATTGCAAAACAGTATTTGATTACTGGTATCGTTATGGGAGTAATAGGTGTTGGGATGTCATTACTTTTTAGAATGCAACTAGCATGGCCAGAACAGTCATTCAAAATATTTAGTTTTTTCTTAGGCGAAAAAATGGCTCCAGGTGGAGTAATGTCAAATGAAACTTATCTTTCCTTAATTACAATTCATGGAACCATCATGGTTTTCTTTGTATTAACAGCAGCTTTGAGTGGTACTTTCAGTAACCTTCTAATTCCGCTACAATGTGGTGCTCGAGATATGGCTTCGGGTTTATTAAATATGATTTCTTATTGGCTATTTTTCTTGTCAAGTGTTGTTATGGTTTCTTCTTTATTTGTGGAATCAGGACCAGCAAATGCCGGTTGGACAATTTATCCACCATTAAGTGCCTTACCCCAAGCAATATCAGGATCAGGAACAGGAATGACTTTATGGTTAGTTTCTATGGCAATATTCATAGCTGCCTCTTTGTTAGGGTCATTGAATTATATAGTAACCGTTATCAACTTAAGAACAAAAGGAATGTCAATGACTAGATTACCATTGACTATATGGGCTTTCTTTATCACTGCAATTATAGGTGTGATTTCATTTCCAGTATTACTTTCTGCTGCTTTGATGTTAATTATGGATAGAAGCTTTGGAACTTCTTTCTTCTTATCAGATATTTACATTGCTGGTGAAGTTTTACATTATCAAGGTGGTTCACCAGTTTTATTTGAGCACTTATTTTGGTTTTTAGGACATCCTGAAGTTTATATCATATTATTACCTGCATTAGGAATTACTTCTGAAGTGATTGCTACCAACTCACGTAAACCAATCTTTGGATACAGAGCTATGATTATGTCGATTATTGCTATTGCATTCTTGTCAACTATCGTTTGGGGTCACCACATGTTTATTTCAGGGATGAATCCATTCCTTGGTTCTGTATTTACTTTTACAACCTTATTAATTGCAATTCCATCAGCGGTAAAAGCATTTAACTATATCACTACGCTATGGAAAGGAAACTTGCAGTTAAATCCTGCGATGCTTTTCTCTATTGGCTTAGTTTCAACATTTATAACGGGTGGTTTAACAGGTATTATTTTAGGTGACAGTACTTTGGATATTAATGTTCACGATACTTACTTTGTAGTAGCTCACTTCCACTTAGTAATGGGTATTTCTGCTCTATACGGAATGTTTGCCGGAATTTACCATTGGTTCCCAAAAATGTTTGGAAGAATGATGAATAAAAACTTAGGATATATTCACTTTTGGGTAACCGCCGTATGTGCTTATGGAGTATTCTTTCCTATGCACTTTATTGGGATGGCTGGTTTACCAAGAAGATATTACACTAATACCAACTTCCCATTGTTTGATGATTTACAAAATGTGAATGTTATCATAACTGTCTTTGCTCTAGTTGGAGGAGCTTTCCAATTAGTTTTCTTATGGAACTTTTTTGTTAGTATTTTCTATGGAAAAAGAACTGTTCAAAACCCATGGAAATCAAATACATTAGAATGGACTGCACCTGTAGAACATATTCACGGTAACTGGCCAGGAGAAATTCCAGAGGTTTACAGATGGCCTTATGATTATAGTAAACCAGGACATGATGATGATTTTGTTCCTCAAAATGTACCCATGAAAAAAGGTGAAGAACAATTACATCACTAATCTTTAAAAATAATATACAAATGCCTTTCCTTTCGAAGGGCATTTTTATTTGCTTCCATCTTTATTATATATTTGTAGTATGAACGAAAATTTAGACCCTACTAATTCCAATTTTAATCCAGAAGAACTTGACCTAGAAAAAAAGTTAAGACCACTAACTTTTGATGATTTTACCGGACAAGAACAAGTACTTGATAATCTAAAAGTTTTTGTAGAAGCTGCAAATCAAAGAAATGAAGCATTAGACCATACACTTTTTCATGGACCACCAGGATTAGGAAAAACTACTTTGGCAAATATTTTGGCAAATGAGTTAGGAGTTGGAATAAAAATTACTTCTGGACCTGTTTTAGATAAACCAGGAGATTTAGCTGGATTATTAACTAATCTAGAAGATAGAGATGTGTTATTTATTGATGAAATCCACCGTTTAAGTCCCGTTGTAGAAGAATATTTGTATTCTGCCATGGAGGACTTCAAAATAGATATTATGATTGAATCAGGGCCAAATGCCAGAACGGTTCAAATCAATCTCAATCCATTTACTCTAGTAGGTGCTACAACACGTTCAGGGCTATTGACCGCTCCAATGAGAGCGCGTTTCGGAATTCAAAGTAGGTTACAATATTATAATACTGAACTTTTAACAACTATTGTACAAAGAAGTTCCAGCATTTTAAAGATGCCCATCACTATGGAAGCCGCTATAGAAATTGCAGGAAGAAGTCGTGGTACTCCTAGAATTGCAAATGCTTTATTGAGACGCGTTCGAGACTTTGCTCAAATCAAAGGAAACGGAAAAATAGATATTGAAATTGCACGTTATTCATTAAAAGCACTTCACGTAGATGCGCATGGTTTAGACGAAATGGATAATAAAATTCTAATAACTATAATTGATAAATTTAAAGGTGGCCCCGTCGGTTTATCAACATTAGCGACTGCTGTTTCAGAAAGCGGAGAAACCATCGAAGAAGTGTACGAACCATTTTTAATCCAAGAAGGTTTCATCATTAGAACACCTAGAGGGAGAGAAGTTACAGAGAAAGCTTATAAGCATTTAGGCAGAGTTAAAGGGTTGAATCAAGGAGAGTTGTTTTAGAATGGATGATGGGAGTTAGGTGTTAGATGTTTTTTTTCATGATAAAGAAAAAATTATGAGTTTTAAGTTTGAGAAATTAATTATTTGGCAAAAAGCTATGAATTTCGGAGAAGAGATAAACCTATTAGCAGAAGCTTTTCCCAAGAAAGAACTTTATAATCTCTCATCACAAATAACAAGAGCGGCTGATTCAATTGCTTTAAATATTGCTGAAGGTTCAATAGAACAATCAAATGCTGAATACAAAAGATTTTTGAATTATGCTATTCGATCCATTGCGGAAGTTGTTACCTGTTTGTATAAAGCAAAGAATAGAAATTACCTATCGACTGAACTGTTTAATGTTTATTATGATAGTAGTTATGAATTAATGAATATGACTTTAGCTTTTAAATCTAAGCTAAAATGAAAAACAAATTAAACATTATACATCCAACATCCAACATCCAACATCGAACAGCTTTTATCAAATCCGAAGCAAAACGCCTTGGTTTTATGTCTTGTGGCATTTCCAAAGCTGGATTTCTTGAGGAAGATGCCCCTCGATTAGAAAAATGGTTGAACCAAAATCAACATGGTAACATGGAGTATATGGCAGACCATTTTGACAAAAGATTAGACCCAACTTTATTAGTGCCAGATTCCAAAAGTGTTATTTCTTTGCTGCTCAATTATTATCCTTCTGATTTCCAAAATGAAGAAAGTTATAAAATTTCAAAATATGCTTATGGCAAAGACTATCATAATGTAATTCGAAAAAAAGTAATAAAACTACTCAAAAGCATTAAAAGAGAAATAGGCGATGTTTCAGGACGTGCTTTTGTTGATTTTGCTCCTGTGATGGAAAAATCATGGGCTGCCAAAAGTGGTTTAGGTTGGATTGGTAAAAACAGCAATCTATTAACAAAACAAGTAGGTTCCTTTTATTTCGTCGCGGAATTAATTATCGATTTAAAATTAGACTATGACCATCCAGTAACCGATCATTGTGGGTCTTGCACTGCTTGTATTGATGCCTGTCCAACACAAGCTATAGTGGCACCCTATCAAGTAGATGGGAGTAAATGCATTTCCTATTTCACTATTGAACTTAAAGAAAACATTCCCCAAGAGCTGAAAGGTAAACTAGACGACTGGATGTTTGGTTGTGATGTTTGCCAAGATGTTTGTCCTTGGAATAAATTTTCGAAGCCACATAACGAACCTTTATTTACTCCATATCCTGAATTACTTTCTTATACCAAAAAAGACTGGGAAGAAATCACCGAGGAGACTTTTGCTAAAGTATTTACCAATTCTCCATTAAAAAGAACACAACTAGAAGGTTTGAAAAGAAACATAAATTTTTTAAAGTAGATTCTTTTTAAAAAGAAACTCTTAAAAGTTTTCTTTTTACACTCAGTCTTTTACCTTTGTATTTCTCAAGAAATAGATAATGAATAAGTATAGTAAACGAAGAGAAGCGCTTTTATATCATGCCAAACCTACTCCTGGCAAAATACAAGTTGTTCCAACAAAAAAATATGCAACCCAAAGAGATTTGTCGTTAGCCTATTCACCAGGTGTTGCAGAACCTTGTTTAGAAATTGTCAAAGATATTAATAACGTATATAAATATACAGCTAAAGGAAATTTAGTAGCAGTAATAACTAATGGAACTGCCGTTTTAGGTCTTGGAGATATTGGTCCAGAAGCATCAAAACCAGTTATGGAAGGAAAAGCTTTGCTCTTCAAAATATTTGCTGACATAGACGTTTTTGATATAGAAGTTGGGACGAAAGATGTAGACGCTTTTATTGAAACGGTTAAAAACATTGCTCCTACTTTTGGAGGTATAAATTTAGAAGATATAAAAGCACCTGAGTCATTTGAAATTGAAAGACGCTTGGTGGAGGAGTTAAATATTCCTGTGATGCACGATGATCAGCACGGAACAGCCATTATCTCTTCTGCAGCTTTATTGAATGCACTTCAAATCGCTAAGAAAAAAACAACTGACGTTAAAATAGTAATTTCTGGGGCAGGTTCTGCAGCATTGGCATGTGCTAATTTGTACATCTTACTTGGTGTAAAACCGCAGAATATAATTATGTTTGATAAAGAGGGTGTGTTATCTGCAGACCGAACAGATTTATCAGATTTACAAAAGAAATACAATCATGGAAAAAAAGGCACTACACTTCTGCAAGCACTAGTTGGCGCTGATGTTTTCCTTGGATTATCTGCTGGAAATATTTTGTCTCCAGAAATGCTTTTAGGAATGGCTAAAACTCCAATAGTTTTTGCCATGGCAAATCCAATACCTGAAATAGATTATGATTTAGCTATTGCTACCAGAAAAGATATCATAATGGCAACGGGTCGTTCAGATCATCCTAATCAGGTGAATAACGTGCTCGGATTTCCTTATATTTTTCGAGGTGCTCTTGATGTAAGAGCTACAAAAATTAATGAAGAAATGAAAATGGCAGCGGTGCATGCCTTGGCAGCATTAGCTAAAGAGCCAGTGCCCGAACAAGTCAATATTGCCTATGGCGAAACTCGTTTGAATTTTGGGAAAGAGTATATTATTCCAAAACCATTTGACCCAAGATTAATTGCAGTTGTTGCTCCAGCCGTGGCAAGAGCCGCTATGAATTCGGGTGTGGCTTTACAGCCAATTACAGATTGGGAAAAATATGAAGAAGAATTATTAGAACGATTAGGATCAGATAATAAAATGGTTCGTTTGCTTACCAATCGGGCTAAGACCGAACCAAAACGTGTAGTTTTTGCTGAAGCAGATCATTTAGATGTTTTAAAAGCGGCTCAAATTGCCTACGAGGAAGGTATTGCTTATCCCATACTTTTAGGAAATAAAGAATTGATTTTAGAACTCAAAGAAGAATTAGGATTTGATGCTGAAGTGCCTATTTTTGACCCAAAAACAAAGGAAGAAGACAAACGCAGATTAAAATATGCAGATATCTATTGGAAGTCGAGACAACGAAGAGGAATTTCTCTTCTAGATGCCCAAAAATGGATGCGTGAGCGTAATTATTTTGCCGCTATGATGGTCAATGAAGGCGATGCAGATGCCATGGTTTCAGGGTATTCCCGTAGTTATCCATCAACAGTAAAACCATTGATGCAATTGGTAGGTAAGGCTCCAGGAATTACTCTTATTGCTACAACTAATATGATGATGACCAATCGTGGGCCAATGTTTTTATCCGATACAGCAATTAATCCAAATCCAACTGCGGATGAATTAGCAAAAATTGCTTTAATGACTGCCAAAACCGTTAGAATGTTTGGGATGGAACCAGTGATTGCCATGGTTTCCTTTTCTAATTTTGGATCTTCTTCACACGAAAGTGCTACAAAAGTTAGAGAATCAGTGGCTTATTTGCACGAACATTATCCAGATTTAATAGTGGATGGTGAAATACAAACTGATTTTGCTCTAAATGCCGAAATGTTAAAAAATAAATTCCCTTTTTCGAAATTGGCAGGAAAAAAAGTAAACACTTTAATTTTTCCAAATCTTGAAGCCGCTAACATCAATTATAAACTACTAAAAGAACTCTATAAAGTTGATTCCGTTGGACCAATTATGTTAGGGATGGAAAAAGCAGTTCATATTTTCCAATTAGGAGCAAGTGTGGAAGAAATGGTCAATATGGTAGCTGTTGCAGTAGTTGATGCTCAAGAAAAAGAAAAAAGAAAAAAGACGACCACTAAATAGTTTTTGTACCATTTTCATGATAAAGCAAAGAGATTCTGTCAATAGAAGAATTTTACTATATTTGGAACAAGATTTCGATTAAAATGATAGCACATATTCAAGGAAAATTAGTTGAAAAAACACCAACAGAAGTCATAATTGACTGTAATGGAGTTGGCTATCATATTAATATTTCACTTCATACTTTTTCTTTATTGCCAAATTCAGATTTTGTCAAATTATTTACGTATCTTCAAATAAAAGAAGATGCACATTCACTTTTTGGATTTGTTGAAAAATCAGAAAGAGAATTGTTTAAATTATTGCTCTCCGTATCAGGAATTGGAGCTAGTATAGCCAGAACCATGTTGTCATCTTTAGACCCAAAACAAATTATTCAAGCCATTGCAAGCGCTGATGTAGTTACAATTCAAGGAATAAAAGGAATAGGAAGCAAAACTGCCCAAAGAGTTATATTGGATTTGAAAGAAAAAGTGTTAAAAATCTATGATTTAGATGAAATATCTATCTCTCAACACAATATTAATCGAGAAGAATCGTTATCTGCATTGGAGGTTTTAGGTTATGTTAGAAAAAATGCTGAAAAAGTAGTTGATAAAATCATAAAAGAGAATCCAGAAGCTACGCTTGAGACTATAATTAAACAAGCATTAAAAAATTTATAATTCTTGAAAACAATATACATTACTAATTCATTTTCAAATTTTAAAACAATCCTTTTCGGAATAGTTTTTTTGATTAGTATGTCAGTTTTTGCTCAGGTAAATGAAGCTCAAAAAGATAGTACAGGTTATTCAACTGGAAGAGTAGAAATAAAAAACCCAACTAGTATTGTAAACTCATATACATATGATCCAATCACTAATAGGTATATTTATTCAAGCACTTTAGATGGATTTAATATTAATTATCCAATTATTTTAACGCCAAAAGAATACGAACAATTAGTTCTTCGCGAATCAATGCGAGATTATTTCAAGAAAAAGTCGGATGCTATTGATGGAAAAAAAGAGGGAAGCGAAGCGGCTAAGAAAGATTTGTTACCAAAGTATTATGTTAATTCAGGTTTTTTTGAAACCATTTTTGGAGGAAATACTATCGATGTAAAACCTACTGGTTCCGTAGAAATGGATTTAGGGGTTCGTTATACAAAACAAGATAATCCCGCATTGTCTCCTAGAAACAGATCGCAAACTACCTTTGATTTTCAACAAAGAATCAGTATGAGTTTAAACGGAAAAGTGGGAACACGTTTGAATGTAAATGCTAATTATGATACCCAGTCAACATTTTCCTTTCAAAATTTAATCAAATTAGAATATGCTCCAACAGAGGATGATATTATTCAGAAAATTGAATTTGGTAATGTCAGTATGCCTTTGACAAATTCTTTGATTCGAGGAGCACAAAGTTTATTTGGGGTGAAAGCTCAATTGCAATTTGGTAAAACTACAGTGACAGGTGTTTTCTCTGAACAAAAATCTCAAACCAAATCAGTTACGGCACAAGGTGGAGGAACTATTCAAGATTTTGAGATATTTGGGTTAGATTATGATGCAGATAGACACTTTTTCTTGTCTCAATATTTTAGAAATAAATATGATGCTGCATTAAAAAATTATCCTTTCATCAATAGCAGGGTTCAAATTACTAGAATAGAAGTTTGGGTAACCAATAGACAAAATCGTGTAAACTCCACTAATAATAACTTAAGAAATATTATAGCTATTCAAGATTTAGGGGAATCAAGATTAGGGGGTTTTACAGATAATCAAATAGTTGCTATAAATCCTGTTCCAGGAAGTTTTTTCGTTTCACCAACAGATGCACCAACAGATAACAATAATAACCAATATAATCCCGATTTAATCACATCTGGTGGTGGATTATTAAATGCTAGTGTTAGAGATGTTGTAACGGCAAGTGCAGGATTTAACAATCCAGTTGATGAAGGAACAGACTATTCTAAACTTGAAAATGCACGAAAATTATTGCCTAACGAGTATATTTTGAACCCACAATTAGGTTACATTTCGTTGCAACAAAGATTAGCCAATGATGAAGTTTTGGCTGTTGCCTATCAATATACTATTGGCGATGAAGTATATCAAGTTGGTGAATTCGGTACAGATGGAGTTGATGCTACTGTAGTTCAGGATAACGGTACAGCACCACAAACTGTTTCTAGTCAAAGTTTGATTTTGAAAATGTTAAAGAGCACTTTGACAAATGTTCAAAAACCAATTTGGAATTTGATGATGAAAAATATCTATCAAATTCCGGGTGCTTACCAATTGCAAAGAGAAGATTTTAGATTTAATATTTTATATACAGATCCTTCGCCTATAAATTATATTAGTCCTGTCGCAGGTACCCTATTCCCTTCTAACCCTTTGCCTGAAGATAGAGTTGCTGAAACTCCTTTGTTAAAAGTATTCAACGTGGATAAGTTAAACTACAACAATGACCCACAAGATGGCGGTGATGGTTTTTTCGATTTTTTACCAGGATTAACGGTTGACCAACAAAATGGGCGACTAATATTCACCTCAGTAGAACCCTTTGGTAAAGTTATCTTTGATAAATTAAAACTTGGAGCTGAAGATTACAATGATGTGAATACCTATAATGGAAACCAACAAAAATATGTTTTCAGAAGTATGTATACCAATACACAAGCTGGAGCATTACAAGATGCTGATAAAAATAAATTTCAATTAAAAGGGAGATATAAATCTGCTGGTGGAGAAGGAATTCCTATTGGTGCCTTTAATGTTCCAAGAGGTTCAGTGGTAGTAACTGCTGGCGGAAGAGTATTGCAAGAAGGTGTTGATTATAGTGTAAATTATCAAGCAGGAAGAGTTCAAATCTTAGACCCATCACTTCAAGCTTCCAATACTCCTATCCAAGTTTCTGTTGAAAACAATTCTACATTTGGTCAGCAAACGAGAAGATTTATGGGAGTAAATGTTGAACATAAATTCTCAGACAAATTTTTGGTTGGAGCTACATTAATTAAAATGACCGAAAGACCATTTACTAGTAAATCAAACTATGGCCAAGAGTCTGTCAATAACACTATTTTCGGGTTTAATGTAAACTATTCAACGGAAGTTCCATTTCTAACAAGATTGGCAAATAAATTACCAAATGTTGACACAGATGTAGCTTCAAATTTTTCGTTAAGAGGCGAAATGGCTTTTTTAAAACCAGCAGCTTCTAAAAATGATAGTTTTCAAGGAGAATCAACGGTTTATATAGATGACTTTGAAGGCTCTCAAACGACCATTGATATGCGCTCTCCTTTGTCGTGGACTTTAGCATCCACACCAAAATGGCAATCGGGCGTTGAATATAATGATTTTGTACCTCCTTCTTCTTCCGTAGTCAATTTTCCACCACAAGCATTAAATTTGCTTTATGGGTACAAAAGAGCTAAACTTAACTGGTATAGTATTGACCCAACTATATATGTTCAAACCCCAGGAGAAATTGGACAAGATGGAATTTCGTTAAATAGCACTAGAAGGGTATATAGTAATGAATTGTTTCCAAATTTAGACTTAGCAATAGGGCAACAAACAGTTATTAATACTTTAGATTTAACTTATTATCCTCAAGAGCGCGGACCCTATAATTATAATCCCGAAGGGATAAGTTCATCGGGATTTTTAAATCCAAAAGATAATTTTGGAGGTATTATGCGCGCTATTAACTCGACCAATTTTGAACAAAGTAATGTAGAATATATCCAGTTTTGGGTTTTAGACCCTTATTTAGATGCAACAAATCCAGCAGGAAATCCAACAAATACTAATAATACAGGTCAACTATATTTCAACTTAGGAGAGATATCTGAGGATGTATTAAAAGATAGCCGTAAGCAATATGAAAATGGTTTACCTTCTAATAGTGCTTCACAGTCATTAACAAGCACAACTGCTTGGGGTAAAGTGCCATCCTCACAATCACTTATATATGCTTTTGATGTTGATGGTGCCAATAGAGAGGCACAAGATGTTGGATTTGACGGTGTGAATGATGCAGATGAAAGAAACCTTTCATACATTGGCGATTATGCTGCTTTGGATGACCCAGCTGCGGATAACTACCAATATTTTTTGAATGCAACAGGTTCAAGTGTATTTGAACGTTATAAAAAATATAATGGCATTCAAGGAAATTCCCCCGTGGGTGTTTCAGATACCAATAGAGGCTCAACGACTTTACCTGATGTTGAAGATATCAACCGTGATAACACTATGAATGAGGCAAGTGCTTATTATGAATATAAAATTGAGATGCAACCAAGTTCATCTCCATTGATGCAAGTTGGGCAAAACTATATTACAGATAAAAGAGAAACCGTTGTAAATCTTCCAAACGGAACTTCAACAACAGCTCGTTGGTATCAATTTAAAATTCCAGTGTCACAACCCACAAACACTATAGGAAGTATCTCTGATTTCCGTTCTATTCGTTTTATGAGAATGTTTATGACAGGATTTAGTGAGCCAATTACCGTTCGTTTTGGGGCTTTAGATTTAGTTCGCGGTGAATGGAGACGGTATCTAAATTCCTTCCAACAAGCTGATGCTGATCCTGATGATGATGACACAAATTTTGATGTCCTATCAGTAAATATTCAAGAAAATGCAAGTAGATTGCCAATCCCATATGTTTTACCTCCTGACGTAGTGCGTGAGCAAACCAACGCAAATAACCAAGTTATTAATCAAAATGAGCAATCTCTTTCTTTAAGAGTTTCAGGACAAGGATTGGAAGTTGGCGATGCAAGAGCGGTATTCAAGAATGTAAATGTTGACATGCGTCAGTTCAATAAATTGAAAATGTTTTTGCATGCAGAGGCATTACCAGCACCAACAGATCCAACACCATTACAAGACAATCAAATGGTAGGATTTATTCGTTTTGGAAATGACTTTACCAATAATTATTATCAAGTTGAAATTCCTTTAAAAGTTACTCCAGAAGGGGCAACTGCTTCTAATCCTGATGTAGTTTGGCCAGCTGAAAACGAAATTAATTTGGCCATGTCGCTTTTAACAAAAATGAAAGTTAGGGCATTAGGAATTGACCCAATAACACTACCAGAAGGAGTTTATTATCCAGATGATGATGTCACGCAACCTGATGGAGATGGTGATGTAAATCTGAGATTAGGAATTAAAGGAAATCCAAATTTTGGTTTGGTTAGAACCCTTATGGTAGGTATCAAAAATAATCATACTGAAAAAATCAGAGGAGAAGTTTGGTTTAACGAACTACGTATTGCCGATATGAATAATAAAGGCGGAATGGCAGCTGTTTTGAACATTGACACCAACTTAGCCGATTTAGTTACTATGTCTGCTACAGGAAGAAAAAGCACAATTGGTTTCGGAGCCTTAGAACAAGGGCCAAATGAACGCAGTAGAGAAGACATGCAACAATATAATATTGTTACCAATTTTAGTCTAGGAAAACTATTGCCAAAGAAATGGGGGTTAAATTTACCTTTCAATTATGCAGTTGGAGAAGAATTAATCACACCAGAATATGATCCTTTTAATCAAGATATTAGGTTGCAACAATTAATTAGCAATACAACTGATGCCGCCGAACGAAATAACATTCGTAATAGGGCTGTTGATTTTACAAAAAGAAAAAGTATCAACTTCATTGGTGTGAAAAAAGAAAGAGGTCAAGATCAAAAACAACACGTATATGATCCTGAAAACATAACACTTTCCTATTCCTATAATCAAGTGGAAAAACATAATTACGAAATTGACAATTACCTTGATCAGCAAGTAAATGCTACAGTTGACTATACTTTTGCTTTTCAGTCAAAAGCAGTGGAACCTTTTAAGAAAAGCAAATTCTTTAAGAAAAGTTCGTATTGGAAAATGCTACAAGATTTCAATTTTAATTATCTTCCAGCAAGTATTTCATTTAGTTCAAATATTATTCGTCAATATAACAAACAACAGTTCAGGCAGGTTGACGTTGCGGGTATTCCACTAGATCCATTATTTAGAAGAAACTATTTATTCAATTACCAATACGGATTTAATTATAACATTACTAAATCTTTAAAAGTAAATTATACCGCTGCTTCTCACAATATAGTTCGCTCTTATTTAGATGAGAATAACGTTCCAGACAATAGCTATACGCTTTGGACAGATTTTTGGAATATTGGAACACCTAATCAACACAACCAACAAATTGTAGTGAATTATGATTTACCAATCAACAAAATTCCATTCTTGACGTTTGTAAAATCTACCTATTCTTATACAGGTGATTATAGTTGGCAACGCGCTTCTTTGGCGTTCTCTTCTATTCCTGACCCAAATAGTGCTACTGGGTTTTCTGATTTAGGAAATACAATTCAAAATGCAGCTTCTCATCGATTGAATACTGCGTTCAACATGGATTCATTTTATAAATATATTGGTTTGGGCAAAAAACCTGCTGCACCCCCTGCAAAACCTGCTGCATTGCCAAAACCAGGAGAAAAGATAACCAATGTGAAAGCCCAACCAGCTAAATCTACAAGTGTATTTCTAGATGGATTAAAAGGAGTTTTGACTAGTGTGAAAAATGTTCAAGTAAACTATACTCAAAATGAAGGAACGGTTCTTCCTGGATTCCTTCCAGGATTAGGTTTCTTTGGTTCTACTAAACCATCATTAGGATTTGTATTTGGTATGCAAGATGATGTGCGTTATGAAGCGGCTAAAAGAGGTTGGTTGACATCTTATCAAGATTTCAATCAAAATTATACTCAAGTTTCAACAAAGACTTTGAACTTAACAGCTAATATAGATTTATTCCCCGATTTCAAAATTGATTTAAGTGCTGACAGAACTTTGGCCAATAATTATTCTGAACAATATAATGTTGATTCATCAGGAAATTATAGTCCACAATCACCTCATAGTTTTGGTAATTTCTCTATCTCAACAGTATTAATCAAAACATCTTTTGGGAAAAGCGATGAAAATGGTTCAGCTGCCTTTGATGATTTTAGAAATAATCGATTGACTGTTGCTGATAGATTAGCACAACAGTATTATGGGATGGATATTCCAAGATATGGTGATGTAACAAACCCAATTCCAACCGATGTAAATGATCCAAAATATAATTTTTATAATTCAAATGCGGGTTATCCAATTGGTTTCGGTAAAAATAACCAAGCGGTATTAATTCCTGCTTTCCTTGCGGCTTATACAGGAAGTTCAGCTGATGGAGTTTCTCTAGGGACTTTCCGTGATTTCCCAATACCAAACTGGACAGTAAAATATAGCGGATTGATGCGTTATAACTTCTTCAAAGAAAATTTCAAACGTTTCTCTATTCAACATGCTTATAGAGCTTCTTATACTATAAATTCATTCCGTTCTAATCTTGATTACGATCCTAATGTTGTTCAACAAGACAATAGTGGTTTTGGTAATTTCTATAATAAAACAATTATTGCCAATATCAATTTAGTAGAACAATTCAATCCCTTAGTTAGAGTAGATTTTGAGATGAAAAATTCATTCAAAATTTTGGCTGAGATTAAAAAAGATAGAAGTTTGTCCATGAGTTTTGATAATAATCTATTGACCGAAGTTCAAGGTAAGGAATATATAATAGGTTTAGGATATAGATTTAAAGATGTAATATTCTCTTCAACATTAGCAGATAATCCAACAGGTATTATTAAAAGTGACATCAATGTTAAAGTGGATTTCTCTTATAGAAATAATAAAACTATTGTTCGTTATTTAGATTATAATAACAATCAATTAGGAGGAGGACAAAATATTTGGTCTGCGAAACTAACCGCTGATTATTCTTTCAGTAAAAATTTGACTGCGATTTTCTTCTATGATCATTCATTCTCAAAACCAGTAATCTCTACTTCTTTCCCATTAATGAATATTAGAGCAGGATTTACTATGCGCTATAATTTTGGAAACTAGATAAAGTTTTCAAGAAATCATTTTAATAATCTGCTTAGAAATTATACTTTTGAAGAACAGAAGCCAAAGTGTTTGAACAGAACGAAGTTAAATTTAAAAACAAACAAACTATGAATATACCTAGTAATTTAAAATACACTAAAGACCACGAATGGGTTTCTATTGAAGGTGATGTTGCCACAGTTGGAATTACAGATTTTGCCCAAAAAGAATTGGGAGACATCGTTTATGTTGAAGTGGAAACTTTAGACCAAACCCTAGATAAAGATGAAGTTTTTGGAACTGTAGAAGCTGTGAAAACCGTATCTGATTTATTCTTACCATTGTCTGGAGAAATCATTGAATTTAATGAGGATTTAGAATCAAATCCTGAAAATGTAAATTCAGATCCTTATAGTAAAGGTTGGATGATTAAAGTTAAAATCGCTAATCCTGCTGAATTTGACGAATTGCTTTCATGTGATGCCTACAAACAACTTATTGGTGCTTAAAAATGTAATTTTTTGTTTAGCAATTGTTTGGACTATTTTAATTGCTTTTTTATGCTTAGTCAAGTTTAATAATTTGCCATCAATAAGTGTTTCAGGGGCTGATAAATACGTTCATTTTACTTTTCATTTTGTTTTTACGTTGCTTTGGGGATTTTATCTTTTCTTGAATCAACACCAATTAGAACTCAAGAAAATCGGAATTCTTGTTTTTGTTTCTCTATGCTACGGAATTGTAATTGAATTTATGCAGGAGCTATTTACCACGACAAGACATGCTGATGTTTTAGATGTTTTGGCTAATTTAATCGGAGCAACAATAGCATTTTTACTATTTGTAATTAGTAAAAAAATCAAATCCAAGACTAACACTCAATAATAGATAACATCAAAAGTCCCGATATAAATCGGGATTTTTTTTTACTTTTATACCATGAATTTAAAACAGTATCTTGACTCTACCTATTTAAAAACGGCAGCACAAGCAGGTTTGTCTGAACAAGACAACACTACTGTTGTAAAAGAGTTTGTTCAAGAAGCTATTGACGAAGGTTTTAAACTCATCATGATTAGACCCGATAAGGTGAAAATGACCAAAGAGATGATTCTTGCTGCTAAGTCAAAAGTGTTGATTGGAACTGTTATTTCCTTTCCAGAAGGCACAAATTCAACTAGCGAAAAACTCGATGAAGCACAAACAGCCATAGAAGAGGGTGTAGATGAAATAGATTTTGTTTGCAATTATGAAGCCTTCAAAAAAGGCGAGTTAGAATTGGTGAAAAAAGAAATTTATTTGGGTACTCGATTGGCTTTTGAAAATCATAAAGTGGCAAAATGGATTATAGAAGTTGCCGCTTTAACCGATGCGCAAATTATTCGATTTGCTGCGTTAATAAAAAACACGATTATCTCTAATTTCAAAGAAGATTGTTATCCAAACGTTTTTGTAAAGTCCTCCACTGGATTTTTTAAGACCGAAAACAATAAACCCAACGGTGCCACTTTCCCTGCGATTATTATGATGCTCGAAAATGCATCACCATTACCAGTAAAAGCTGCTGGCGGTGTTAGAACTTATGACGAAGCCGTTCAAATGATTCGTCTAGGAGTAAAAAGAATAGGCACTTCCTCAGCTAAAACTATAGCAAATGGTCAAACTTCTACCGGCAATTATTAATAGTATAATTTCAAAAAAATGAAAAAAACAATTCTCTTTTTAATACTTTTATTTACGCTTGTTGCTTCTGCGCAAGTAACTCAAAAAACAACAGAAAGATTTCCGGTTTTTCCTTCTTGTGAAGGCATGGAATTCAAAGCATTGGAAACTTGTTTTTACAATCAAGTGCAGGATTTTGTATTCCACAATTTCAAAGTGTCCGATAATTTGACACAAAACAATTTCAAAGGCAATGTCATCGTTCTTTTTGAAGTTACCGAAGGCGGAACTTTCAAAGTCATCTTTGTGGACGCTGTGGATGAAGCATTAATTGCAGAAAGCAAAAGAGTTTTTGGAAAGTTGCCAAAAGTGATTCCAGCTACTTATAACGGCCAACCTACCTATGCCAAATACACCCTTACAATTGCCATTCCATTACAAAGCGTTGCCCAACTTGAAGCACAAAAACAAGCGGATGAATTAGCAGAAAAAAAATCAAATGGTTTCAGACCAAATGATACGTATTTGTCAGAAATAGATAGCATCAAATACCTAAAATTTGACAACCCTCAACTCGGAAGTCATTTGAATATTCCTTTTTCACATAGCTATTATTCACAATTTGATGATGAAATGAACCAAGTGGGCGCCAATAACCATACCGCATCAAAACCCTATAATTATGCTGAGGTATCAAAATATTATAATTTAAAAGAAGAAAATCAAAAATTACTTAAAACCAAACAAGGTTGGTGGGGCAAAAAGATTTGGAACGAAAACCTAGTCGAAATTCAAGGGGAAGATTATTGGTTTACATTAAATCCAATTTTCGATTTGCAGTTTGGCAAAAGTGACCCAAGTGTTTCAAATTATACTTATGTTAATACCAGAGGAATACAGTTCAACGGAGGTTTAGGAAAGGATTTAAACTTCACTACTACTATTTATGAAAGCCAAGGAAGATTTGCCGATTACTTTAATCGCTATGCGGAGACTTTAGCGCCAGATGGCGGTGATCCTGCCATTATCCCAGGAATGGGAATTGCCAAAGTATTCAAATCTGACGCCTATGATTTTCCTTTAGCCGAAGCTAATTTAGCGTATACTCCAAGCCAATTTTTGAACTTGAACTTGGGCTACGGTCGCAACTTTATGGGCGATGGTTATCGTTCTTTATTGTTAAGTGATGGCGCAAGTCCCTATCCTTATGTAAAAATAAACACCACTTTTTGGAAAATAAAATACACGAATCTTTATACGTGGCTCAAAGACGTTCGCCCCGAAGTTACAGAGGATAGAACCTATGCTACCAAGTTTGCCGCCAGCCATTATTTAAGTTTGAATGTCACCAAACATTGGAATATTGGTTTCTTTGAATCGGTGATTTGGACCAATAAAAACAACCGTGGATTTGATATGAGTTTTGTCAATCCAATTATTTTTTATCGTTCAGTAGAGTTTGCTTCGTCTGCCCGCAGCGGGAATGCCATGTTAGGATTGACTTCCAAATACAAATGGAATAATCAAAT
>CALPPS020000031.1 GCA_943325515.2 Flavobacterium psychrophilum | reverse complement strand
GTCTTGCAGCGTCAGCATCGACAACATTTCCAGAAGGATCAATCAAAATAAATCTTGGTATAGAATTAATATTAAATGCTTTAATAAAATCTGACATCCAGTTTTTATCCGCAAATAATTGAGCCCCTCCCAATTCTTTTTCTTTCACAAATGATTTGTTAAACTTGATGTTATGTTTACCTTAGTTTATTGATTTTGTTTTTTACTTTTGCACACGAAACCGAAGGTCGATTCGAACTTTAGCTGAATAAGCAAAGTAATTGTTATTTAAAAAATTATTCCAATGTACAGAAGTCATAATTGTGGAGAACTAAATGCTACAAATATTAATAAAGAAGTTACACTTGCCGGCTGGGTTCAAAAATCTCGCGATAAAGGGTTTATGATTTGGATTGATTTACGTGATCGATATGGCATTACGCAATTAATTTTTGACGAACAAAGAACTGATAAAGCTGTTTTTGAAAAAGCAAAATCTCTAGGAAGAGAATTTGTAATTCAAGTAAAAGGAACTGTTATTGAGCGTGAATCTAAAAACGCAAATATGTCAACTGGTGACGTTGAAATTTTAGTTTCTGAATTAAACATTTTAAACTCAGCTTTAACTCCACCATTCACAATTGAAGATGAAACTGATGGTGGCGAAGATATTAGAATGAAATACCGCTACTTGGATATTCGAAGAAATCCAGTGAAAAACTCTTTGCTTTTCCGTCACAAAGTAGCCATGGAAGTCCGTAAGTATTTATCTGATTTGGATTTTTGCGAAATAGAAACTCCTTATTTAATAAAGTCTACTCCAGAAGGCGCTAGAGATTTCGTGGTTCCTAGCCGAATGAACGAAGGACAATTTTATGCCTTGCCACAATCGCCTCAAACCTTCAAACAATTATTGATGGTTGGTGGAATGGATAAATATTTCCAAATTGTAAAATGTTTCCGAGACGAAGATTTGCGTGCGGACAGACAGCCTGAATTCACTCAGATTGATTGCGAAATGGCATTCGTTGAACAAGAAGATATTTTAAATGTATTCGAAGGATTGACACGCCATTTACTAAAAGAATTAAAAGGTATCGAAGTTGATAAATTCCCAAGAATCACGTACGATTACGCCATGAAAACCTACGGTAATGATAAACCAGATATTCGTTTTGATATGAAATTTGGAGAGTTAAATTCTGTGGCGCAACATAAAGATTTTCCAGTTTTCAATTCGGCAGAATTAGTAGTGGGTATTGCAGCTCCGGGCTGTGCCTCGTTTACCAGAAAAGAAATCGATGCTTTAATAGACTGGGTTAAGCGTCCACAACTTGGCGCATCCGGAATGGTATATGTGAAATGTGAAGAAGATGGAACATTCAAATCATCTGTTGATAAATTCTATGATCAAGCTGATTTACAAAAATGGGCAAAGGCAACCAATGCTAAAGCTGGCGATATGATTTTTGTGCTTTCTGGTCCAGCTGATAAAACACGAACACAACTTTCGGCACTTCGTATGGAAGTTGCTACTCGCTTAGGTTTGAGAAAACCAGAAGAATTTGCGCCATTATGGGTTGTAGATTTTCCATTATTAGAATGGGATGAAGAAAGTGGTCGTTATCATGCGATGCATCATCCATTCACTTCACCAAAACCAGAGGACATGAAACTCATTGAAACCGAGCCGGGAAAAGTTCGTGCCAATGCCTATGATATGGTTTTAAACGGAAATGAAATTGGTGGAGGTTCTATAAGAATTCACGATAAAGAGTTACAAAGCAGCATGTTCTCCTTGTTAGGATTTTCGCCAGAACAAGCACGAGAACAGTTTGGCTTTTTAATGAATGCGTTTCAATTTGGTGCGCCACCGCATGGCGGATTAGCTTTTGGATTGGATCGATTGGTTGCTATTCTTGGCGGGCAAGAAACCATTAGAGACTTTATTGCATTCCCAAAAAACAATTCAGGAAGAGATGTTATGATTGATGCCCCATCATTAATAGATAGTGCTCAACTACAAGAATTACATATTAAATTAGATTTGAAATAATAAATATCAAATTCGCAACTATCTAGAAAACAGCTATTTGAAAATTAATGATTAGTTGCTTTTTTATTTAATTTTTTAGAATAATTCTAATATTTAACTGAAAATCATTTAATTATAATTTAAAAATAAGATTTTTTTTTACTTTTTTAATTACTTTTTGTTTGTTATGTCGCAATAAAATATATCTTTGACCATTATTAATTATTTTTACAATAAAAATGCGCACAGGAACAGTAAAATTTTTCAACGAGTCTAAAGGTTATGGTTTCATCACAGATGATGAAACAGGAAAAGACATTTTCGTTCATGCTACCGGAGTTAAAACTGAAAATTTAGCAGAAGGAGACAAAGTATCTTACGAAGAAGAAGAAGGTAGAAAAGGTAAAGTAGCAGCTCAAGTAGTAGCTATCGAAGACTAATATATATTATTTTTTGATTACCTAAGATTAGCAAAACGCTCCAATAAATTGGAGCGTTTTTTTTAGATTAATTATTATTTATAATGAATTTAAATAATGTTTTTTAAGAAGTAAATAACAAACGTTTAGCCTTTGATTTTTGCGAATTAAATAATGCGATGTATATTTGTGCATATTTTAAATTACTTCTAATTTTGTTCCTTATGCAATCTAATCAATTAGATTATTTACCAATACTGATGCAAGCAGGTTTAGCGTTAGGATTTGTGATCTTAACCATAGTTGGCTCTAGCTTTTTAGGTCCAAAAAGACACTCCAAAAACAAAGACAAAAACTTCGAATGTGGTATCGAATCAGTCGGAAACGCTAGAATACCTTTTTCTGTAAAATATTTCTTGGTCGCTATTCTTTTCGTTCTTTTTGACGTAGAGGTAATTTTCCTTTATCCTTGGGCTATCAATTTCAAAGCGCTTGGAATGGAAGGCATGATTAAAATGGTTATATTTATGTTATTACTATTAGTTGGTTTCTTCTATATAATAAAGAAGAAAGCTTTAGAGTGGGAATAAAAATAAAATTGCTATGAGTGAAATAAAAACAAATATGGTTGCTCCACCAGAAGGAGTTGTTGGTGAAGGTTTCTTCGCTACAAAATTGAACGATGTTGTTGGAATGGCGCGTGCCAATTCACTTTGGCCATTGCCTTTTGCCACTTCTTGCTGTGGAATTGAATTTATGGCAACGATGGCTTCCCACTATGATTTAGCACGTTTCGGTTCAGAAAGAGTTAGTTTTTCTCCTCGCCAAGCTGATATGTTGATGGTAATGGGAACTATTTCTAAAAAGATGGCCCCAATATTACGTCAAGTATACGAACAAATGTCAGAACCTCGTTGGGTAATTGCTGTTGGCGCATGCGCTTCTTCAGGAGGTATATTTGATACCTACTCTGTTTTACAAGGAATTGACAAAGTAATTCCAGTTGATGTTTATGTTTCTGGGTGTCCACCAAGACCTGAACAAATTGTTGATGGCGTAATGAGATTACAAGAATTAGTGAGAAACGAATCAGTTCGTAGAAGGAACTCACCAGAATATAAAGAATTATTAGCTTCTTATAACCTATAATATGGCTTTAGAAACGGCTTTTATACAAGATAAACTATCGCAGACTTTTGGAAATAATGTGTTCAATTTTGAAATGAAACGAGATATTTTCACTTTCGAAGCAACTCCAGACACCATTCATGAAGTGATTCGCCTTTTGAAAGAACAAGAAGATTTAAATTTTCACTTTCTTACAGATTTAACAGGGATACACTTCCCTGATAATGATGATTCTCATCAATTTGCAGTAGTATATCAATTACACAATTGGATAGAAAATGTGAGAATTCGAGTAAAAACATATTTGCCTGAAAACCCAGAATTAGATACAATTACTGATTTATTTCTTTGTTCAAATTGGATGGAAAGAGAAGCTTGGGATTTTTTTGGAATCAATTTCAAAGGACATCCACAATTAAAGCGAATTTTAAATATGGACGAAATGGTTTCTCATCCGATGCGAAAAGAATTCCCAATGGAAGATAGCGGAAGAACCGATAAAGACGACCGTTTCTTCGGAAGAATATCAGTAAATGGATAATTAACAATGAATAATTGGAAATTATAAAATATATAAAAGAACTAAATTAATAGTTAATTGAAAATTATCAATTATCAATTATCAATTTTTAATTAATGATACCAGATTTATTATTACCACCAGAGCATCGATATGCTAGAATAATAGAACAAAGCCGAAATGAAGACGGAAGTGAATTTTCTATCTTAAATTTAGGCCCAACACATCCAGCAACTCATGGTATTTTCCAAAATATTCTATTGATGGATGGAGAAAGAATATTGGATGCTGAGCCAACTATAGGCTATATTCATCGTGCTTTTGAAAAAATTGCAGAAAACCGTCCTTTTTACCAAGTAAATGTTTTGACAGACCGAATGAATTATTGTTCATCTCCTATCAATAACATGGCTTGGTGGATGACTGTAGAAAAACTATTAAATATTGAAGTGCCTAAAAGAGCTCAATATTTAAGAGTTATCGTGATGGAATTAGCAAGAATTACAGATCATTTAATTTGCAATTCTATTTTAGGAGTTGATACTGGTGCTTATACTGGTTTCTTATATGTGTTTCAGTTACGTGAAAAAGTTTATGAGATTTATGAAGAAATATGTGGTGCTCGTTTGACAACCAATATGGGAAGAATTGGTGGTTTCGAAAGAGAATGGTCTGAGGAAGCTTTCAAAAAATTAAATGTTTTCTTAGAAGAATTTCCAATCGCTTGGAAAGAATTTGAAAACCTTTTTGAAAGAAATAGAATTTTTATAGATAGAACTGTAAACGTAGGCGGAATAACTGCTGAAAAAGCCATGGCTTATGGATTTACAGGTCCCAATTTACGTGCGGCTGGAATTGATTATGATGTTCGTAAAGCGGCTCCTTATTCTTCTTACGAAGATTTTGAATTTGAAGTTCCTGTTGGAAAATCAGGTGATACCTATGACCGTTTTTGTGTGCGAAATGCCGAAGTATGGGAAAGTATTAGCATCATCAAACAAGCATTAGCAAAATTACCAGAAGGACCAATTCACTCTGATGTTCCCGATTATTATTTGCCTCCAAAAGAAGATGTATATACCAATATGGAAAGCTTAATCTATCACTTCAAAATTGTGATGGGTGAAGTACCAGTTCCTGTAGATGAAATTTATCATGCTGTAGAAGGCGGAAATGGAGAATTAGGATTCTATTTAACTACAGACGGAAGCAGAACACCCTATAGATTAAAATTCAGAAGACCTTGTTACATCTATTATCAAGCTTATCCAGAAATGATAAAAGGTGCTATGCTTTCTGATGCTATTGTTATTTTATCAAGTTTAAATGTAATTGCAGGTGAATTAGACGCCTAGTTAATGTATAATGTATAATGAAAAAAAGTATAATGAAAAAAGTGTAATGTAAGAATCCGTAAATCACTATACAATATACATTATACAATCAAAAAAATGGAAAGATCACCTATCAAACAAGAGATAAACATTACTGAACCCTTGATGGCACGCATCAATGAGTTGATCAGTCATTATCCTGCCGATAAAAGAAAATCAGCTTTATTACCTGTTTTACATGAGGTTCAAGATGCTCATGACAATTGGTTGAGTATAGAATTGCAAAATAAAGTAGCTGAGATTTTAGAAATACAAGCTATTGAAGTATATGAAGTAGTAACTTTTTATACAATGTACAATCAAAGACCAATAGGGAAATACATGTTCGAATTCTGCCAAACCTCTGCCTGTTGTTTAAACGGCGTAGAAAATTTGATGGATTATACGTGTACTAAATTAGGTGTAAAAGTTGGAGAGCCAACCGCTGACGGACTTTTCGAAGTGCGTGGCGTTGAATGCCTTGGTGCTTGTGGTTATGCACCAATGATGCAGTTAGGTGATTTCTACCAAGAACATTTAACTGAAGAAAAAATTGACCAGCTAATCGCTGATTGTAAAGAAGGAAAAATCACTTTACACGATAAATAATATCATGGGAAGAAAAATATTATTAGACAAAATAAACGTTCCAGGAATTAAAACCTATGAAGTATATCGCATGGAAGGCGGTTATGCTTCTGTGGAAAAAGCACTAAAAAAAATGACCCCAGATGAAGTGGTTGAAGAAGTAAAAACTTCAGGCTTACGTGGTCGTGGTGGTGCCGGATTTCCAGCAGGGATGAAATGGAGTTTTATCGACAAAAAATCAGGAAAACCAAGACATTTGGTTTGTAACGCCGATGAATCGGAACCGGGAACTTTTAAAGACCGTTACTTGATGGAATATATACCTCATCTTTTAATAGAAGGAATGATTACATCGAGTTATGCTTTGGGAGCCAACCTTTCCTACATCTACATTCGTGGAGAATACATGTGGGTTTACAAAATTTTAGAAAGAGCCATCGCCGAAGCAAAAGCTGCCGGTTGGTTGGGTAAAAATATACTAGGGTCAGGTTACGATTTAGAATTATACGTTCAAATTGGAGCTGGAGCTTACATCTGTGGAGAAGAAACTGCTTTGATCGAGAGCTTAGAAGGAAAGCGCGGGAATCCTAGGATTAAACCACCATTCCCAGCTGTTTCAGGTCTTTGGGCCAATCCTACTGTTGTAAATAATGTAGAGACTATTGCTGCTGTGCCTTGGATTGTAAATAATTCAGGTGCTGATTATGCCGGAATTGGAATTGGACGTTCCACTGGAACAAAATTGATTTCAGCTTCTGGAAACATCAAAAACCAAGGCGTATTTGAAATTGATTTGGGATTATCAGTATACGAATTTATGAATTCGGAGGAATATTGTGGCGGAATGCAAACCGACAGACCATTGAAAGCATTAGTTCCAGGAGGAAGCTCAGTGCCGATTTTACCCGCTAATCTAATTTACAAAACTGCCGCTGGTGAAGATCGATTAATGAGTTATGAAAGCCTTTCAGATGGCGGATTCGCAACAGGTTCCATGTTAGGTTCAGGCGGATTTATTGTTTATGATGACAGAGCTTGTATCGTTAGAAACACTTGGAATTTTGCACGGTTTTATCACCATGAAAGTTGCGGACAATGTACTCCGTGTCGAGAAGGAACTGGATGGTTAGAAAAGGTATTACACCGAATTGAAAACGGACAAGGACGTGAAGAAGACATCGAATTGTTGTGGAGTATTCAATCAAAAATTGAAGGAAACACGATTTGTCCATTGGGAGATGCAGCTTCATGGCCAGTGGCAGCAGCCATTCGTCACTTCAGAGATGAGTTTGAATACCACATTCGTTTCCCAGAAAAAATAAAAAATAGAGATCACTTTGTCGCTGAACCTTTTGAAAAAGTAAAGCATTTAGTAGCAAAGCAAGAAATATAAGTCAAAAGTTAAAAAGTCATAAAGTCATAAAGTCACTGAATCTAAATTCTTTCGACTTTCGACTTTCGACATTAAGACCAAAATAAATGAAAGTAACTATAGACGGTCAAGAAATTGAAGTAGCGCCGGGAACAACTATCCTGCAGGCAGCTCGTATGATTGGGGGAGAATCTGTTCCGCCAGCCATGTGTTATTATTCTAAACTAAAAGGAACCGGAGGCAAATGCCGCTGCTGTTTAGTGGATGTTACCAAAGGAAGCGAAGCCGATCCAAGACCAATGCCAAAATTAATGGCATCTTGTGTAACAGGTTGTCAGGAAGGAATGGAAGTTGCCAGCAAATCTTCTGAACGCGTTCGCGACGCAAGAAATGCTGTGACTGAATTTCTTTTGATAAATCACCCTTTAGATTGTCCGGTTTGTGACCAAGCAGGCGAATGTGATTTACAGAATTTAAGTTTTGAACACGGAAAATTACAACAACGTTTCATAGAAGAAAAACGAACTTTTGAACCTGAAAATATTGGCGATAAAATTCAATTGCATATGAACCGTTGCATTGTTTGCCAACGTTGTGTGGAAGTTGCAGACCAATTAACAGACGGAAGAGTTCACGGGGTTTTGAATCGTGGAGATCATTCACAAATTTCGACTTGTGTTTCAGCTGCAATTGATAATGAATTCTCTGGAAATATGATTGACGTTTGCCCAGTTGGCGCTTTAACTGATAAGACTTTCCGCTTCAAATCGAGAGTTTGGTTTAACAAACCTTTCAATGCCCATAGAGATTGTGACAAATGTTGCGGTAAAACAACACTTTGGATGTTTGGTAACGAAATTCAAAGAATTACTGCTCGCAAAGACGAGTACCATGAAGTGGAAGAATTCATCTGTAACACTTGTCGTTTTGACAAAAAAGACGTTTCAGACTGGGTAATTGAGGGGCCAAGAAAATTTGAAAAAGAGTCGGTTATTAATCAAGGGAAATACTACGGCAAAAGAGATACTGTAGTTATTAATACTGAAAAAGGAATACTTCAAGGTAGAGATATCGATCGTAAAAAAATCAGTATGGCTGAGATAGATTACAACGAAAAAATTGACGGTAACCCAATCAATACTAAGAAAAATGGATAGTGCTTTTATTATAGAAAAAAGCGTTTTCATTGTAGTTATTTTTGCCGTAACTATGATTATGGCTATGTATTCTACATGGGCAGAACGTAAAGTAGCCGCTTTTCTGCAAGACAGAGTTGGGCCAAACCGCGCCGGCTGGGGTGGTTTATTGCAACCGCTTGCTGATGGAATGAAATTATTTGCCAAAGAAGAATTTGAACCCAATACCAAAAATAAATTTTTGTTCTTTTTAGGACCAGCAATTGCGATGAGTGCGGCCTTAATGACTAGTGCGGTAATTCCTTGGGGTGATAAATTAGAAATTTTCGGAAGAACAGTTCAATTACAAGCAACTGATACTGATAGTGCGTTACTTTATATTTTTGCAGTAGTATCTATTGGAGTTTATGGAATTATGATTGGTGGTTGGGCATCCAATAATAAATTCTCTTTGATGGGTGCAGTTCGTGCTGCTTCACAAATGGTTTCCTATGAAGTTGCCATGGGGTTATCGATGATAGCCTTATTGATGATGACAGGAACATTGAGTTTAAAAGAAATCTCAGCGCAACAACATGGTTTGCATTGGAACGCTTTCTACCAGCCTTTATCTTTCTTAATCTTCTTAATTTGTGCTTTTGCAGAAACTAACAGAACTCCATTCGATTTAGCAGAATGTGAGTCTGAATTAATTGGTGGTTACCACACAGAGTATTCTTCCATGAAAATGGGTTTTTATTTATTTGCAGAATATGCTAATATGTTTATTTCATCAACCATCATAGCTATTTTATTCTTTGGTGGTTATAACTATCCTGGAATGGGTTGGGCAGTGGAACATTGGGGAGTTAATATTGCAAATATTATTGGAATAGGAGCTTTATTTATAAAATTATGTTTTTTCATCTTTTTCTTTATGTGGATTAGATGGACAATACCACGTTTCAGATATGATCAATTGATGAATTTGGGTTGGAAGATTTTAATTCCACTTTCTATCATCAATATTATGATTACTGGAATTGTGATTTTAAGAAGTGAAATTTTTACCTTTTTGGGATTTAAATAGGAAAAGAAATTATGTCAGTATCGATACAAAGTATATCATTGTCAGGTCACAAAAAACAAGTTTCCAATAAGGAAATGACTTTTTTAGAAAGAATGTACCTGATTACCATTTTAAAAGGATTATGGATTACCATCAGACACTTTTTTAGAAAAAAAGCAACTATACAATATCCTGAACAAGTTAGAGAATTCAGTCCTGTTTATCGTGGACAACACATGTTGAAACGTGATGAACTAGGACGTGAAAACTGTACCGCTTGTGGATTGTGTGCCTTATCTTGTCCTGCGGAAGCCATTACTATGAAAGCTGCAGAGCGTCAAAAAGGCGAAGAACATTTATACCGTGAAGAAAAATATGCGGAAATTTATGAAATCAACATGTTGCGTTGTATTTTCTGTGGTTTGTGTGAAGAAGCTTGTCCAAAAGATGCAATATATTTAACGCTTTCTAAAGAATTAGTTCCTTCTAACTACGATCGTGAAGATTTCATTTTCGGAAAAGATAAATTAGTTATGCCACTAGAAATGGCTATTAAGAACGCTCAACTTAAAAACGTTAACTAATGTCGCCAATATTAATTATATTCTACTTTTTATCAGCTATTACATTGGCTGCGGCTTTTTTAACCATTTATAGTAAAAACCCAATTCATAGTGCTATTTACTTAGTAATCTGTTTCTTTTCGATTGCGGGTCACTATTTACTTTTCAATGCGCAATTTTTAGCGATTGTACATATCATAGTTTACTCAGGAGCTATAATGGTTCTTTTTCTATTTACGATTATGTTAATGAATCTTAATAAAGAAGACGAAGTTCATAAACCGCGTATTACAAGACTTGGTGCTATTGTGGTTTTTATTATAACCAGCGTAGTTTTAATTACGATTTTCATCAATTCAAAAACTATTTTAGGTGATTATGATGTTTCAGGTGAAGATTTTCAATCTATTAGAAAACTAGGGACTGTTTTATTGAACGAATATATGGTGCCCTTCGAATTTGCTTCTATCTTATTACTAGTGGCTATGATTGGTGTAGTTTTATTGTCAAAAAAAGAAAAAACTGAGAAAAAATAATGAATAATATTTTAAATCAAATAGGAATAGAAAACTACATTTTTCTTTCGGTACTGCTTTTTTGTATCGGGGTTTTTGGTGTATTGTATAGACGTAATGCGATCATCGTATTCATGTCTATTGAGATCATGCTAAATGCGGTAAACTTATTATTTGTAGCATTTTCAACTTATCACCAAGATGCCGAAGGACAAGTTTTTGTATTCTTTTCGATGGCAGTTGCTGCTGCAGAAGTAGCAGTAGGACTGGCAATCTTAGTTTCAGTTTATAGAAACTTAGGTTCCATTGATATTGATAATTTAAAGAATTTAAAAGGATAATCTGGGATGGAAACAAAATTAGCATTAGCATTACTTTTATCTCCATTTGTTGGATTTCTTTTCAATGTTTTCTTTGGTAAAAAAGTAAGTAGAGCGGTTTCAGGTGTTGTCGGAACACTGACTGTAGTGGTTTCCTTTTTATTATCAATTTGCTTTTTTGCTCAATTGAACCAAAACGGAAAACCATTTGAAATATCTTTATTTGATTGGATTCAGGTTAGTAATTTTAAATTAGAATTTGGAATTTTATTAGACCAATTGTCATTATTGTGGTTGTTATTTGTCACTGGAATTGGTTCGTTAATTCACTTATACTCCATCAGCTATATGTATGACGATGAGAATAGTCATAAGTTCTTTGCCTATTTGAATTTGTTCGTGTTCTTCATGATAACCTTGGTTATTGGAAGTAACTTATTGGTGATGTTTATTGGTTGGGAAGGCGTTGGACTTTGCTCCTACTTACTTATCGGATTTTGGTATAAAAACCAATCGTATAACGATGCCGCGAAAAAAGCTTTCATCATGAATCGTATTGGCGATTTAGGTTTCCTTATTGGAATGTTCATTTTGGCCACGATGTTCTCTACGTTAAACTACAGCGAACTAAAACATGCGGTTGCAGCAGGAGATGTGAACACTGCTTTATTGGGTGTTGCCGCACTTTGTTTGTTCATTGGTGCCACGGGTAAATCAGCACAATTACCATTATACACTTGGTTACCTGATGCGATGGCTGGACCAACACCAGTTTCTGCGTTAATCCACGCTGCAACCATGGTAACGGCAGGTATTTTTATGGTAACCAGAATGAACTTCTTATTTGATTTAACGCCAGATGTTCAAAATATAATCGCCATTGTTGGTGCGATTACTGCTTTAGTTGCTGCTTCCATTGGTTTATTACAAAACGATATTAAAAAAGTATTGGCTTATTCTACTGTTTCGCAGTTAGGATTAATGTTTTTAGCTTTAGGACTTGGTGCTTATACTGTTGCGGTTTTTCACGTAATTACTCATGCGTTTTTCAAAGCGTGTTTGTTCTTAGGCTCAGGTTCTGTAATTCACGGTTTGCACGGTGAACAAGACATGCGAAAAATGGGTGGTTTGCGCAAAGCGATGCCAATCACTTTTTGGACCATGATGATTTCTACTTTGGCGATAGCCGGTATTTTCCCATTTGCTGGTTTTTGGTCGAAAGATGAAATTCTAATGGTGGCTTTTGAACACAATAAGGTATTATGGATAGTTGCTTCGATTGCGTCAATTATGACTGCTTTTTATATGTTCCGATTGATGTACCTGACTTTCTTCAAAGAATTCAGAGGAACAGACGAACAAAAACACCACCTGCACGAAAGCCCAAGTTTAATGACCATTCCATTAGTAATCTTGGCTATTTTAGCCGCTATTGGTGGAGCTATTAACTTACCCGGAAGCACTTGGTTAAATCATTTTTTAGAACCCATTTTATCAGGAAAACACGAAGCGCATCATCTTGGAATGCAAGAATACATGTTGATGGGAATCGCATTAGCTGGAGCGATTGTTGGAATTATTTGGGCAAATGCCAAATACATCAAACAGGCTTTTGTTCCTAAAGAAGATTCTGAAATTGTTGGTTTAAACAAAACGATTTACAATAAATATTATGTGGACGAATTTTATACTTTCCTAATAGTAAAACCTATCAACAGTTTGGCAAACTTCTTCCGCACTACATTAGAACCGGCTTTAGGCAAAGTGGTTTTCAGTTTGGGAATAGTTGCCAATGGATTGGGAACTAAAGGCAAAAAATTACACAACGGAAATATTGGATTATACCTTTTTGTTTTTGTAATCGGAGTTTGTGCCATCATAACTTATTTATTTATAACGCATATCGCTCAATAATTTTTACATAATGGATGTAACTACTATATTATTACTACTTCTTGTTGGTTCAGTTGCCACGCTTTTAGCCGGAGATAAGTTAGCTCCCAAAGTGGCGCTTGTTTTCAGTCTAGGTGCTTTAGGTTTGTCTTTGTATTTGTTAAACTTACTAAATCATGGGACAAGTATCAGCTTCATGGGAAGTTGGATTGACAATCCAAAAATAGCTTTAGCTTTTAAAGCCGATGGTTTATCGATGGCGATGGTTTTATTGACGACGGCTTTAACTCCTTTGATTATTTTCTCTTCTTTTGGAAATAATTTTTCAAATGCTAAAAACTTCTATGCTCTAGTATTGTTCATGTCATTTGCGATGACAGGAACTTTCCTAGCGGCAGATGGTTTATTATATTATATTTTCTGGGAATTGGCTTTAATTCCAATCTACTTCATTGCTTTAATATGGGGTAATGGCGATGCCGAAGAACGCAAAAAAGCGGTGCTGAAATTCTTCATTTATACTCTTGGAGGTTCACTTTTTATGCTAATAGCTTTTGCTTATTTATATTCAAAAGCGGGTAGTTTCCTTTTAGATGACTTATACAAATTAGACTTAAGTGCAGCTGAACAATACTGGATTTTCTTTGCTTTTTTCTTGGCTTATGCTATTAAAATTCCAATTATTCCTTTCCACACTTGGCAGGCAAAAGTATACCAAAAAGCGCCAACTGTTGGAACCATGCTTCTATCAGGTATTATGCTAAAAATGGGATTGTACAGCGTTATTCGTTGGCAATTGCCTATCGCACCTGATGCTGCAAAAGAATACATGCCAATCTTAATTGGGTTGAGTATTGCAGGTGTCATCTATGGTTCAATTGTAGCGTTACGCCAAAAAGATCTGAAAAAATTATTGGCTTATTCTTCCTTAGCCCACGTTGGTTTAATTGCCGCGGGTTGTTACACGTTAACACTTGATGGATTAAGCGGTGCAGTTTCACAAATGATTGCTCACGGTTTTGTGATTGTTGAATTATTCTTCGCCGCTGAAGTAATTTTCAGAAGATATGAAACGAGAACCATAGCCGATTTAGGTGGAATTCGTTCACAAACGCCTAAGTTCACTTCGATGTTTATGATTTTGGTTTTAGCTTCTGTGGCTTTACCGGGAACATTCAACTTTGTGGGAGAATTTACCGTGTTATATAGTTTAAGTCAAGTAAATATTTGGTTTGCCGTTTTAGGGGGAACTACCATTATTTTAGGAGCGTATTATATGTTGAAAATGTTTCAAGATGTAATGTTGGGTGAAACTAACTCTAAAGTATTTGCAGACGTAACCACTAATGAAGCGATCACATTTGTGGTAATCATCGCCTTTTTATTATTCTTCGGATTGTATCCAAAGCCTATTGTAGATTTGGTAACGCCAAGTTTAAAAGAAATTTTAACTACTATTAATTAAGGATTTAGAATTTAGGATTAAGGATTTAAGACAAAAGAAGAGTTAAAGAAGAGAACAAAATCTTTTGCCATTAAAGTTTTTAAATTTTTAATGGAGATTGAGAAAAATAAAGCAGTCGATGTTATTACATATCAACTTTTTAAATCTTCTTCTTCGGTAGCTGCCAATTACAGAGCAGTATGCAGAGGAAAATCTGAGAGCGATTTCTTAAACAAATTAAAAATAGTAGATGAAGAAGCAGATGAAAGTTTATTTTGGTTAGAATTTATTAAAGAATTAGAAATAGAATGTGACAAAATAGAATTAGAAAAATTAATAAAAGAAGCTAATGAATTAACATCCATTTTTTCTGCAGCTATAAAAACAATAAAAAACAAAAAATAAATTAAGGATTAAGGAATTGGGATTTAGGTTTTATAAAATGAAATTCAATTGCTTTCCTTACTTAAAAATGTAAAAAACAGATTTAGATTTTAACTTTAAAGGACATCAAATCCTTAATCCTAAATTCCAAATCCTAAATAATAAATAATAAAGAGGTTTAGCTTTATGGAAACCATTCCTAAATCCTAAATCCCAAATCCTAAATAAAAAATGAATACATTAATTGCCATATCAGGTTTAGGTGTTTTTTGCCTTATTGCTGAAATCTTTAATTTAAGAAAGCTGTTAGTTCCGGTTGCGATACTTGGTTTAATAGCCATCCTTGGTCTTACAGTTTCCGAATTTAATGCGCCACAAGCTTACTACAACAACATGATTGTTGTTGACAAATTTTCAGTAGCGTTTTCAAGTTTATTTATAGTGTTAACTATTTTCTTAATTGCTTTAAGTGGCGATTTCTACAAAGACCATCCCACTAAACTATCCGATTTTATTGCTATCAAAATATTCCTTTTGGCCGGAGCAGTTGCCATGGTTTCTTTTGGAAACTTATCGATGTTTTTCTTAGGTATTGAAGTGCTATCTATTTCTTTATACATATTAGCAGCAAGCCGAAGATTAGATGTAAAAAGTAATGAAGCCGGAATGAAATATTTCTTGATGGGATCATTTGCTTCGGGAATTATTTTATTTGGAATTTGCTTAATTTACGGAGCTACAGGTTATTTTGACTTGGCCGAAATCAAAGATTTATCCTCAGGTGCTGGAATTCCGATTTGGTTCCCAATAGGAGTGACGATGATGATTATCGGGATGTTATTCAAAATAGCAGCGGCTCCATTCCATTTTTGGGCACCCGATGTTTATGAAGGGGCACCATCTATGACGACAGCCACTATGAGTACTTTAGCTAAAGTGGTAGCTATGGCAGCATTATACAAATTAGTAAGTGGCATGACGGAATCATTAACCCCGACGTTTGAAATGGTGATTGTGGTGGTTTCAATACTTTCTATGACCGTTGGAAATATCATGGCGTTGCGTCAAGATAATGTGAAACGTATGTTGGCTTTCTCTGGTATTTCTCATGCTGGATTTATGTTGATGGCGATTTTGAGTTTAACCACTGCAGCAAGTACACTGTTATATTATACCGCAGCCTATGCTTTATCAGGTATCGCATCATTTGCGGTAATTATTTATGTAACTCGTAACAAAGACAACGAAGATATTACCAACTTCAACGGCTTAGGAAAAACCAACCCACTATTAGCTGCTGTCTTAACGGCTTCACTTTTATCGATGGCAGGAATTCCAATTTTTGCTGGATTTTTTGCTAAGTTTATGTTGTTCAGTCAAACTATCAAAGCTGGTTTCTTGGTTGTAGTGATTGCTGGAGTACTCAACTCTATCATTAGTATAGGCTACTATTTCAAATTGATTTTGGCAATGTATACCAAAGAGCCTACTGAAGAAAAACAAGCAGTGCCGTTTGTGTATTATTTTGTGGCATTCGTAGCTATTTTGCTAAACATCTTAATGGGACTTTATCCTTCCTTTGTAACCAATTTATTGAGCTAAAAACTCATTACCTATTTATACAGAAAACCATCAAAAGCAATTTTGGTTTTTTGTTTAGTCAAAAATCAAACAATTCCTTTTTTAATACGATTTTTGTATATTTGTTTTTGAAAATAGTGGAAATATGCCAGAAATATGTCGCTTTTATGGAATTATAATACAGATGTTTTTTAATGATCATAATCCGCCACATTTTCATGTTGTTTATGGCGATTTTAAAGCAGTTATAAATATTGAAGATGAAATTGTGGAAGGCTTCATGCCTAAAAGAGCCTTGAAATTGGTTTTTGAATGGATGGAATTGCATAAAAAAGAATTAATTGAAAACTGGGAACTAGCTCAAAATGGGGAATTGCCAAAAAAAATTGAACCACTAAAATAATAAATCATGGGATTGATCTGGATAACTAACGCAAACTATTTGAAAGATTATAAAATAGAATTAGAATTTAATAATAATAAAAAAGGAGTATTTGATTTTGAAAATCATCTACATACCAAACTATTTTTACCTCTTAAGGAATTAGAAACGTTTAAAAAATTCAAACTCAATTCTTGGACTTTAGAATGGGAAAATGGCGCTGATTTTTCTCCTGAATTTTTACTTGAAAACTTAAAAATGTAAGTCAAAAAGTATTTTTCATTCTTAAGAACTAAAAACCCTACCACTCAGATATGTAACACAAAGGGGAACCACAAAGATTCTACTTATAAAATAATAGAAACCATCAAAAGTAATTTTGGTGGTTTTTTTATTCAAATAAAAAAATAGTAGAAAATACAATTTCGTATATTATTTAGTTATAGATAAAGATAAATTTAGATATTTGAATTTTAGAATATACTAGTCCAAAATACTATATAACATGCGTGCTATTTCTTTTTTAATACTTCTACTTTGCTTTGCACCAATTACTACTAAAGCACAAAAATTTGAATTTAATGGAGAGTTTCTATTATTTAGAGAAGCTAAAACCAGACAACCAGTACTTATTATTAACGACTCTTTAGCATTTAAAGGCAATGCAATGAAAAGAATTGCATTTAAGCACACCGAGTACCCTGCTAAACTGCACGAGTATAAATTTTTTAATATTGGCAAAAAAACCTACTTAGTTCATGATGGTTGTGGCCCAGTGTTAGAATTTAGAAACGACTCCATTGTACGAATTGACAACTCCTTTTTACATCAAAATCAATATTATGCATCTCACTTTATTTACAATAAAGAAATTTATTTTTTTGGGGGTTATGGGTTGTTTACGACAAAAAACATATTAACTAAATTTAATTTCATTACAGGAGAATGGATAGAAGTACAAACACTAGGAAGTAACAAAATTGAATCTAGAGCAGCTCCATTTAGTTATTTAAAAGAAAATAATTTTTATGTTTTTGGCGGAACAACCAAAGATTTAGATCATATTCCAGAAAAAAAAATAGTTGAAAATTTTATATGGAAATTATACTTGCCAAAAATGCAATGGTTTTGTATAGGAAAATATAATCCAATTTTACAAACAATTAATCCAACTAGCAATGTTTTATTAAATGGAAATTTATTGTTTATATCAACAACTTATTTTGAAATAAACGAGAGTGAAAACAAATTATATAAATATGAACAAAAATATTTTCCTAATATCCAATATTGCTATCTAGAGGAAAATAAGATTGTTGGAGTTTTTCAAAATAATTATTTGAAATATTTTGATATAGTAAATATTAAAGATGTTCGAGGAAAGCTAAAAGCTACCTATTTTTTTATTTCTCCCTTGAAACAAAATAATAATCTAAAAAATGCATTATTATTTTTTATGCTCAGTTTTATTCTTGTATTAATTTTGTTTTTTAGAAAAAAAATTAAAGCTATTCTCAAACCATTTAATGGAATTGTTTATATTGAAAAAAAACAAATCTTTGTGTATAAAAGAAAACCAATATTATTTGAAGAGAATGAGAAAATTGTATTGACTTACCTATTAAATAATCTAAATCAATTTATTTCATTAAATGAACTTAACCAACTATTTGAAAAAAACAATCAACTTGAAACCATTTCGGCAACCGTAAAAAGAAGAGAACAAGCTGTTTCTAGTTTATTAATAAAGGCATCTAAAATTACTGGGATTGAAGAAAAAAACCTAATCCTAGAACGAAGAAATGTTGAAGACAAACGAATAAAAGATATTCTTTTGTTACCCTATTTACTGAAGAAAGAAATATAAATCCTAGAAAAAATTAAAATACTCTATGAAAAGTATTTAATCAACTTTGTAAAATATTATAAATCAAATCATTAAAAATTAATAATATAGGAAAATATAATTTCTAACGATTTAATTAAGAGCAAAACAAAGATTTTAGAAATTTGAATAAAATCTTAATCTTTAAAATTAAATCATGAAAAAAATATTACTCTTATTTATGTACTTTTCCATTAATATGATAATGGCACAACCACATTCTTATGTTCCCACCAATGGATTACTAGCCTGGTATCCGTTTGATGGAAATGCAAACGACGAAAGCGGTAATAATCTAAACGGAACCGTTAATGGAGCAAACTTAACAACAGATAGGTTTAATACACAAAATGCAGCATATTCCTTTGCACAAAATCAAGAAATTTATATTCCAAATACTGAAAATTTAAATACTTATCCTCTAACCATAAGCCTTTGGTATAACGCTAGCTCTTTAGAAGATGGAATGGCAAGTAATATTTTTTCAAAATATGTCGCAGCAGTTTGGAATGGATTTCAAATTGTTTTATCAGATTGTAGAAATGTTTCAAATAATGGCGAAACATTAAATAATGGTTTTGGAGTTAGTTCATGGTATTTAAGAGATAATAACAATAAAGTAATTGGTTATTATGGTGAAGATCCGTTTTTACAACAAAACATTTCAAGTAATGTCTGGTATCATTATGTATTTACCCTAAATGAAACTGGCGGTAAAATTTATGTGAACGGGCAACTTATTGAATCACATCCGTGGACAGGTATTTCAGGCGCAAGTACAAGTCTATTTCTATGGAAAATAGGTGGTTTTTATAATTCATGGTATAATGGAAAGATTGATGACATCGGCGTTTGGAATCGAGCTTTAACTCAAGAAGAAATTACTAACCTTTACGACTCATCATTGCCACAAAGTGCTTGTTTACCTGAATACGTCCCAACCAATGGACTAATGGGATATTGGCCTTTTTGCGGAAATGCAAACGACGAAAGCGGTAATGGAAATAATGGAACTGTAAATGGCGCAACATTGACAACAGATAGATTTGGCAGTATAAATAATTCATATCAGTTTATTGAAAATACAGATATAATAAGTATTGCAAATACAACGATTAACCCTCAAGATTTTACTATAAGTGGATGGTGCAAATTGAATTCTCCATTTGTGTATACTACTTTTAATATTTTAGAAGTTGCTAATATTGACTATACAACTTTAGGAGGATTTGGACTCAGAATGGACCAGAATGACAACTTTTATGGTCAAGGTAAATATAAAGTTTACGCATATGCAGGATTAAGTGGATTTGGAACATTATCTTCAAATTCATTAGACTTAAATTTTACTTCAAATTGGAATCATTTTGTTGTTACCAAACAAAATGGTATAATGACTCTTTATATCAATAATCAGCTTATTTCATCTATTCCATTTACAGGTCAAATTGACTTTACAAATGCTTGGCTTCAAATAGGAAATAGGCAAAACATCAACAATAATCCTCTAAGCTCAAGAAATATTGACGACGTAGGCATCTGGAATCGTGCCTTAACACAAGAAGAAATTACAGGTTTGTATAATTCTACACTAAGCACTACCGAATTGACACAAACTAATGATATTTCAATCTATCCAAACCCAGCAAATGACCACATTACAATTGATTGTGGTAATTTGGCTAATGTGGTAGGGTATCAAATTAAAATTGTAAACACACTAGGGCAAGAAGTATTTAGCGGTGCTATGAATACCCAACAATATGTGGTTCCATTAAATACTTGGACTGGCACAGGAGTTTATTTCGTTAAAATTTATGATGCTTCAAATAATTTATTGAATACTAAGAAAATTATTTTGCAGTAAAAACTATTTTTCAAATCATAACAAAACCATCAAAAGCAATTTTGGTTTTTTGTTTAGTCAAAAATCAAACAATTCCTTTTTAATACGATTTTTGTATATTTGTTTTTAAAATATTAGAAATCATGATAACTATAAAAATAAAAGAGAATAGCAAACAAGCTAAAACAGTTTTAGAAATGCTAAAGACTTTTTCATTTGTTGAAATTATTCCTAATGTAGTTAGTACTCCCAAAACATCTTCCAAAAAAAATGTTGCCTCAAAAGTTTTACAAGATTTAGACTTGTCTTTTAAACAATTAACTATTGCAAAGAAAAGCAACTCAAAGCGAAAAACTTTAGATGATTTATTAGATGGAAAATAGGATTGTAACCTTACCCATTTTTGATGCTCGTTATAAACGGTTTTCTAAGAAATTCCCATCTTTAAAAATGGAATTATTAGAATTAAAATAAACACTTTTAGAGAATCCAAAAAGCGGTATTTTAATAACTGGAAATACCTATAAAATAAGGCTGGCTAGTTCAGATAAAAATTCTGGAAAAAGTGGTGGCTTTAGAATTATCACTTATTTAATTGACGAAAAAGAAGATGGAATTGAAATAAATTTAATGCTGATTTATGATAAATCGGAAGAAAGTTCCATTACAAAATCAGAAATAATAAAAATAATAAAAAAGTACTTTTAGTATCTTTATCCTTTTATAATTATTGTGTAATGTTAGTTTATTTTTTTGTAATACTTCATGTGTCTTAGAGTTCTTTTTGAAAGAACTTTTAACTGTAACACAAAGTATCGCAAAGATTGCACAAAGAACCACAAACATTCTACTTTTAAAATAATAGAGACCATCAAAAGCAATTTTGGTGGTTTTTTATTTATCAACAATTGGCAAAAATTAACCTTGGTTCTTTCACAAAATAGTGCCCTATTGTGTAATTTTATCCCATGTATGCATTAGTCGATTGTAACAATTTTTACGCTTCCTGCGAACGTGTTTTCCAACCTCAACTGAATGGGAAACCCATTGTTATTTTATCCAATAACGATGGTTGTGTTATTTCGCGGAGTTATGAAGCCAAAGATTTAGGCATTGCCATGGGCGCACCCGAATTTAAAATTCGGCAAGAATTAAAGCAAAACAAAGTTCATGTTTTCTCTTCCAACTATGCGTTGTATGGTGACTTAAGTAATCGCGTGATGAAGATTTTAGAAAGCTTTACGCCAAATGTAGAAGTATATAGCATAGACGAGGCCTTTCTAAACTTTGACGGAATGAAAATCAAGGACTATCACGAGTATGGATTGCAGATGAAACGCCGTATGCAAAAATGGCTCAGCATTCCTATTTGCGTAGGTTTTGCGGAAACTAAAGCCTTATCCAAAGTAGCTAATAAAATCGCTAAGAAGTATCAGGTGCGAACCAAAGGGATATATATAATTGATAGTGAAGAGAAACGAATCAAAGCTTTGAAATGGACGAAGATTGAAGACGTTTGGGGTATTGGTTTTCGACTGACCAAAAAAATGAAAGACAAAAATATCCATACCGCTTATGATTTTACTTTACCTCATAACGAAATGTTTATTAAAACCACTATGGGTGTTGTAGGTTTGCGTTTAAAATATGAACTGGAAGGCCAATCGGTTTTAGAAATGGAAGAACCCAAAGACAAGAAAAACATTGCCGTCACCCGAAGCTTTGACGGAAACATTACCACGCTTAATGAAATGACGGAACGTGTTTCCACCTTTGCCACCGTTTGCGCTGAGAAACTGCGTAAACAAAAATCGTGTTGCTATGGTGTGATTGTCTATTTGCGAAAAGATAAATACAAAGTAGATCGCCAACGTTATAATTTTTATAAAATGGAAACGCTACCGTTTGCCAGTAATTCTTCCATTACCATCAGTAGTTTAGCAGTAAAAATGCTAAAATCAATGTTTGAAGAAGGCGAGATTTATAAAAAAGCAGGTGTGATTGTCACCGAAATTATTCCGGAGAACCAAAAGCAATTTCATTTGTTTGAAGAAGAAAACCCAAAGCATTTGAAACTAATGCAAGTGATGGACGATTATTATAAAAAAACTGGAGAGCGAAAAATACGTTTGGGCAATCAAGACTTACAACGCACTTGGAAAATGAAACAGAACCATTTGTCTAGAAAATACACCACCGATTTTAAACAAATTTTTGAAGTACAATGTCAGTAAAAAACAACCTTACTTTTTTTATTCCCGATGTCGAAAACACTCGCGAACTTCCCTATTTCCCAAGTGGCATAAAAGCAGGTTTTCCCTCGCCTGCCGCTGATTTTGATGAAAGCAAAATCAGTTTAGACCGCGTATTAGTTAAAAACCATGAAGCTACTTTCTATGCCAAAGCCTCGGGCACTTCTATGATTGGTGCTGGTATTGATGATGGCGACATTATGGTTATCGATAGAAGTCTAGAACCTCAAAATAACAAAATAGCCGTGTGTTGCATTGATGGCGAATTCACCGTAAAACGCATCTCTATAAAAAAAGATGGTGTTTACCTCTTGCCCGAAAACAAAGACTACCAAGCGATAAAAGTTACCGAAGATAATGAGCTGATTATTTGGGGGATTGTGACGTATGTTATAAAGAGTGTTTGAAACAAAAAGAGCAATACTTACCGTATTGCTCTTTTTGTTTGCTCTACCTAGTAGCAAAGGTATAAATTTGATGAGATAACTATTTATTACCTTTAGACGGTCCCCTTAATTCAATCTTCTAACTTTTATAGCGTTAATAAAAGGATTTCCTTTCAATTTCTCAAATGAAATTGTTAATCCTTTGATTATTTAATAATAATTTTCTTAGTTTCAATCAAACTGTTTTCTCGGTCATAAATTTTCACAAAATAAACACCTTGTCCTTTCATTTTGTTTAGTTGAATGATATTTAGTTGGGAATTTAAAACACCATATTGAACTTCTTGACCTAATGCATTTATAATTTTATAGTTACATTCAACTATGTTTGAATTGTTTTTAAATTCAATTGTTAATTTATCTTTAGCGGGATTTGGGTAGATATTAAATAACGGGTTACTAAATGTTTCATTTCCCATTATTGAATTTTTCACCCACCTTACAGAAAGACCAGTTCTAGTATCAAAAGTAGCATTAACTACAGCACCATTAATCCAAGTTAGTTGGAAATAATTAGCTGCAAATGGCGCTAAATAATCTGAACACCACCAATGTCCAGTACCTGTAAGGTTCTGTCCTATAGTATTAGTTGGTCGATAACCTCCTGGAAGACCTGTAAACCCACTGCTGTTAGTAGCATCTGTGTTGGGGTCTGACCAATGATTTAAACCTGCTTCTTTCATTTTGCCTCCAGCTACACTATTGCCTCCTAAATAATTTATTATTAATAACCAATCATTAACGCTAGATACATTCCAATCTGACGGGGCTAATGACTTTCTACTTGCAATTTCTGCAGGTGTTGGAGGGTTTGACTCTGCCTGCCATATGCCTGCAACTGCATACCAATTATACATTTTTCCGTAAGTGCTTCCAAGTGAGGGATCATTATTATAATAACACCAGGCACCAGTAGTTAATCCAGCCCAAGCAGTTGGGTCAGTTACTTGAGGAATTGGGGTGCCGTCGGAATATTTTGAAACATTCAAATTTTCTTTCATCCATTCTTTAGTTCCAATAATAACACTGTTATAATTGTTTCCATCAATATCAGTAACTCCATTTCCGGGTGCTTGACTAAATGCACTTAATGTTAGCACTAAAAATATCCAAACTAATTGTTTCATTTGCTTTCATTTATTTATTATGACTTCTCAAATGTAATAAACAATTTTAAAATATTTCAACTTTTTTACATGAAAAAAGGAAATTAATTTAATGTATCTATTTCGTTATTAATAGGTTATATAGATTTAAATCGGGACATTAACCAACATAAAAATTATCGCTTTGGGTTTTGGTGGAGGCGATGCTAAAAAAGCAAATGCTGATATTTTTTTTATTCTCCTGATTTCAATTCGTAATAACGGGATAAACTTCTCACCCAAAATAATAGGTATAAAAAAAGGGCAACATTTTCATGTTGCTATTTTATGCTCCCCCTATTGGAGAAAGTTACAATTTTGATGTGATGATTGCTTTTTCAATTCTCTTGAAATCACAGCATTAAATGCTTAACACAATTAAGTGGTTTTTGTTGAATTACAATTTATAGTTAATTAACTCAACTACAACTTCATTACGTCTATTCATAACTTCATACGGTGGATTGTACCCTAGAAAAGTAAATTTATTTATATAATTTAATTTTTCTTTGACTAATTCATTGATTAAAATAGACTTATATTTTTCAATCTTTTCATCATCTGCCCATCCATCAAAGCTAATGGCGGCAATAATTTTTTCTTCCTGTTTTTCAAAAACTATTTTACTATTTTTAGGATTTGGTAAATTTTTCAAATTATAATTTTTTGGAACCATAAACATCATTTTAGAAGTATC